>CAYRPR010000026.1:0-11810 GCA_964425945.1 uncultured Verrucomicrobiota bacterium
GACACGTCTTCCTTGAAATAGCTTACGGCCACAGGCTTCGTTTTGATCACCAGCTCCCACACCTGCGTGTGCCACCTCGACCCCGTGATCACGTCCTCGATCTCGATGCGGTCCTGTACGCATACGTATTTCGCGTTGCTGTCCACCCGCGTCACTTTCGTAAAGCCAACCGTCCGTCCGCCTCCGACGTACCACGAAAATCCGCTGGTCTCATTCCCGGTATCCGGATTATGCGCGGTGAGGCCGACGAAGTGACGCTTCTGCGCGACGATGCTGTGGTCGGCCTGCTCCAGCCAGCCCTTCACCTTCTTGGCCTCGGTATCGTTCTCGATGTGCTTGGTCGTCCGGAGTTTCACGTCGTTGGCGACGAGTTGCCATGGCTCCACCAGTGCCGCCGATACACTCATTTCACGCCCTCCGCCTCGGCGATCTTCTCCAGCAGCTCCTTCATACGCTCGGTGTTCGCGGCGATCTGCTCGTCGGGGGACCGGCCGGCCGCCACGTCACTCTTCCAGTCAAACCGGTCCAGAACACCCACGTCGGCGCGAATGCGCTCGGTATCCATCGCCGCCAGTTTCTTGCGGTACTCGGCGGCGGCGTCGGTGATGGACCCGCCCGCCGCTCCTGCCTGGGGGCCGACGGTGGAGCGCGGGGCGACATAGTCCGGAACGTGCACTTCCGGCATTTTGAACTCAACACCATACTTCTCTTTGAGGCCACGCAGCGCCGCCTCGACGTTGCCGCGTATCGCGTCGGCGTCGAAAGGTCCTTCGGCGTCGGCAAAGGCCCGCTGGTATTCATCGTGAACATTCCGCATGGCTGGACGCCACGCGGCATCAACCTTTGCGAGGCCGGATTTGAGCATATCCCGGCCGCCGGCCTCTGACTCCTCTGCAATGCGGGAAAATCGACCTTCAGACCGTGCCCGCTTAAGATTCTTGTCAAAATCGACATCCTGAATGCCGAGGCCAAGATACCGGCCAAGCCGGCCCACGCCGTCCGCGTCTCTCTTCCCTCCGAGGCCGGCGAGCCAGTTGACAAAGCCCTGCATGATCGTATCCATGCCCGCCTGCAGTAGCGTCAGCGGAGCGGTGAATATCTTGATGAGATAGGCCCCAACAGAGGTCAGCGAACCAATGACGACTTGCGCCAGGCCCGCCCAGTATTCCCCGCTCGTAACAGCTCCGAATATTTCGCGCACATAGGTCGGCAGCGTGCGCAAGACCGCCGTCACATGCCGAGAAAACAAGTTCACGGCGGAGGTGAATCCCAGCTTCAATGAATCGCCCAGCAGCGTTCCTATCTGGCCCAGCACCGCGCCGAAGGTGGTGGTGCCATCCACCAACTGCTTGACGATGCCGACGAGGACTCCGAAGCCTTGCACCAGACGCGAAACAAAACCCTGTACCGCCTCGCTCTGCGCAATCGCGGCAATGCGCTCGCGCAACCATGTGAAGATATTCCCTACAGCCTGAGACACCGCACGCACGCGTGCCAACGCCGTAGCCAGACGGTCCGTACCGACATTATCAATGCGCTCGCGCAAGCGCTGGAACGCGCTCGATAAGCCGAATACACGTTCGATGGCCTCCCCCACGCGCTCCCACAGATCGCCGATCGAGTTCTTCAACTGCGCGAACCGACCCGCGGAAGACCGGGCCTTGTCCTCCGCCAAGCCAAAATAGCCCGCCCCCGCCGCGATCAACTGGTTCAGCCGTTCCTGATGCGTGGCGTTTTCGTCGATGACGATGCCGTACCTGCTGAGCTGACCCGACGCGCCGCTTGCGGTGCGTCCAAACAACTGCATGGCCGTGGCGAGGTCCATGCCGGTACGTTCAGCGAGTCCGATCGCCGCCTTCGTAACCTCTTCGATCCGGTCTTTCGGAACGCCAAGATTAAGCCCCAGCGCCATAGCCGCTTGAATGGCCTCGTCGCCGTAGGTGGTGATCTTCTGCAGCCCCTCCGAATAAGCCACCAGTCGCCGCAAGGTGTCGTCTGAAGCGTCACCAGCAATCCGCAGTGCGCCAGCCAGCGACAGCGTCGCCTGCTCCTGGCGTCCAAACGCCGCAACGGACTTCGACACCGCCGCCCCGATGGCCGTGCCGCCGATCAGCGCAGGTAAGCGTACGAGGTTTCTTGCGATTGACCCCATGACGCGGCCCACCATGGCCGGTAGCGCAAGGATCGGACTGAACAAGCCGCCAATGCCGCGCCCGAAGGTGGCCAGCACCCCTCGCAACCGGGTCAGGACGGCGCTGGCCCGTTCTTTCAGCGTGATTTCGTAGCCTAGCTTGCGGTCGCTCATGCCTAGCCCTTGTACCGCTCAAGAAACGCCTCGCTTGCCTCACGCCAGCGCACAAACGCCCGTTGCTCGGGCGCGTCTGGATCACGAGCCGCCGCTTTGCCTTCGGCCTTTGCAATGGCTTTTCGCTCTGCCTCATCCTTCTTCTGGATTAGGTCGATCGCCGCCATCAACCGGTCACGCGGTCCATACAGGAAATAGTCCTCGGCCTGCCCGAACTCGTGCGTCAACCGCGCCAGCATCAATCGCGCCTGCAATTTTTTCTTCCGCCCGCCTTCTGGTCCTATGCGCGTGGATCCGTGTTTATTTGTGGTGTCATACCGCTCATCATGCATCAACAAACGCCGCGTAGCCGTCAGTAGCGCCTCAATCCCGCAGTTAAGCCCTGCCGCCCACCGCTTCACCTCCCGGCCCGCAAGACGCGGCGTGGAAGCCATAGCGAACGACTCCGGGTCGTAGGCATGGGCCAGCGCCCAGGCACAGGCCAGATTGCCCTTTAGCGTGGCCGCGCCGAAGAAGGCATCCACATTGTCCTCAATCCAGACGAGGGCGGCGTAGGATGGAGGGTAGAGCACTGCGCAGCGTCCTGACCGTGCGGCCGGATCCCCAAGCAGAACCGGGGCATCGAGGATCTCCGCCTCCCTCCACAACGGAAGGGATTCCGACGCCCGCGCGGCGGCGTCGAGTTCGGCCAGCGCGTCGAAGTCATCGAGCGGATCGATCTTCGCGCCGTCTCGCAACGCCTGTCGCACGGTATGGGCGGCGAGCTTGTGCATGTCGACTCAGAGGCTGAAGGCGTGGGCTCGGACGGCGCGTGTGTAGAAGTCCCCATTCGTCGTGCGCACGTCCTGGCTGTCCTGTTTCCACGGATCCGGCACATTCACCGTAGAGCCATTGTCGACGTACTCCTCAACACACTCGAACCGCAGCCCATGGCTGGCGCCGACGAGAAATTTACCCTTATTTGACAACTTGTCGGTGTGCTCGACACTTCCGTTCAGTTCGCGCGACTGGCAGTCTTTCAGCGTTCCGCCGAGCGACACCGCGCCGACCCCGAACCCGACGGAGAGACTAACGGCCTGGGAAACCGGCGCCGCGAGGTGCACACCGCCGCCCTCCGTGTCCAGGTGTTTGTGCGCCGTAATGCTTAACGACGCGTTGTCGTTGTACACCTCTTTCAAGTTAAACTGGGTAACCACTACGTCGCTGGTCCCGACGCCACCAAGGGTGAGTGACACGATGGCTCCGTCCGGGTTCTTCGCCTTGATCGTGATGGTCTTTTCCGCTCGACGGTTATAGCCGACCTCCGATGCGGCAATGACATTACCCTCCTTCGACCGGGTCTGCGCGTAATCGCTCTGATCGCTATCCGCGGACTCCTGAACTTCCCATTCCGAGGCGGTTAATCCGAGTGCGGCGATGATATCCTGTGCTCCAAATACGTAAGCCATGACGGTGTCTCCGTGTTATGTTTTTTTTGCCGATTCCTGTTTGTCCTTCGTATCGGGTTCGACGCCGGTTCCGCCGCAGCGTCCGCATCGGCTGGATTGCGCGGCGCCGGGTTTCGCCGGCACGCTCCCGCGTCCGGCGCAGTCTTTACACAGACTCTTCATCGGGGATCTCCACGGTTTGCTCTGCGGTCTCGATCTTGGAGTAGAGCCGGAAGCGCAGGTTATAGGCGGCCAGGAATCCGCCGCCAGGCAACGGGATCTGGTCGTCCGTCCCATCGTACCGGAGCCGGTTGTTCGGCTCGGCGAGCCACGGAAAACGGTAGGACAGCACGCGCTTGCGTACGGCGGCGGCAACGGCCAGAAACGGCGTGCGGGCCGCCGTCTCGCGGATCAGCGCGAGCTTTGGTGTGGCCGTCGGGCCGAGATCGCCGTCGAGCACGAAGCGAAACCGGTTGTCCACCACGACCACATCGCGCAAGCGGGGATCGGCCGGCTCGTCGCCCTCCCAGTGCAGTGTCAGACGCCAGCCCGACGGTCGCTGGCCGAGCATCTCCAGGAGGTCGTAGGGATTCTGCGTCAGGCTCACCACGCCGCGCCGTGGCTTCGCCCATGTCGTGAGATCGTCGAACACCATGCCGAGCAGATCTGCCGGGGACGTGATCATACCATCATCCCTCCCTGCGGGAAATGCGTGCGGGACGGTTCGCTCACCAGGCCGCCCGGCGTCACGTCGTCGTCAATGGGTAGCAGTGTTTCCGCGCCGGTCGCGATCTTTCCAAGCCAGAGCATGGCGGGTTTGATCCACTCCTCGTAGACCTGGGCCGCGCGTTCCGCGTTACCCCGGCGGCGGTGTAGCGCATACTCCGCATACTTCACGCCGATGTGCTTCAGACGGGACGGGACGGGGTCGGGGATCGCGAGGCCAGCCTGTTCCAGGTAGCCGTTGATCCACGCCGTGGCGTCGACCAGGACAGAGGCGAACACGGCCTCGTCGGTTCCGTCCTCGCCGTCGTCGTCCGTGGCAAGAAGGATGTGCGAGTCCGGGATCGCCGCGATCAAATCGTCTCTGGTGAACAGGCTCATCGCTCAAACAAAAGGCCCGGCAACCTCCGGAGTTACCGGCGGCCGCCGGGCCGGTTAATACGCGCACCGTGGCGCGATTAAAGTTATTCGGACTCTTCGGCCGCGTCGCTCTGCACGATGCGCTGGAGACTCGCCGCCTGGCCCTTGGCCACGCCGTACATCAGCGTGTACGTGCGGCGGAACTGGGCCAGCGTGGGCTCGTACCACTCGCGGACCTGCACCGAGATCCCCGTCTGCGGCTCCGTCACCGTCGAGATGCGGACATTGCTCTGGCCCTGTCCCGGATCGTCCGGGATGCGCGTAACCAGGCACAGCGCATCGCGCGTGCCGGCGATGCCGGCGAGATCTTCGTCGTTCGTCGGGAAATCGACGAACTCCGAAATGTCGAAACTGTGGACGTTCGGCAACACGCCCGTCTGGATCGTTTGTGCGCCGGCCTGCAGGAGCGCAACCAGCATCTGGTTGTCGAGGCCGAGCGAGGCGTAGAAGTCCGGGTTCAACAGCATGAACCGGCCCATCGGAGGCACGCCGCGTTTGCCCAGCGCCTTGCCGACCCGGATCACTCCGCGCCGGTTAAAGCCGTCCTCGTTCTCGCCAAGGGCGATCTGGGTCGCGTTCGCGAAGTCGTCGGCGACGACCAGTCCGAGCAGGTCGGCGACAAGCGCCGCCCCAATCGAGTACGACGCCGTCGTCGCGTACCGCTCGATCAGGTTGATCTGCGAACTGGAGGCTTCCTGCACGGAAACCCCGTAGGTGTGGTGCTTGTGCTTGTCGAGCGGCACCGGCACGTCCACCTGCGTGCGCGCCGACGGCACGTATCCGACGGACGGATCGAAGTTCACCGCCGCGGCGGCCGTCACGATGTGGGTGATGACCCGCGCGCCGAACTTCACCGGCTCGTTCGAGAAGTCGGTCGATATCTGCCCCAGGAAGGGCAGTCGCGCGACCAGCATCTCCAGGGCGCGCTGGGCGATGACATCGGCGTTGGTGGTACCGGTTACATTGGGAGGAGCCATTACTTGTTACCTCTTCTTGTTTGTTATCGTTTTCCGTTCGCAGGTCGTTATTTCTTGCCCATGAGTTTGTCGCGGTTGGTGGACCAGAACTCGGCGCGCTTCGCCGGGTCCGTGATCGCGTTGTACTGGTCGATGAGCGTGCCTTCCGTGCCCGGCTCGTGCTTCGCCGCGGCGAAGGTGCGCTTGTGCAGCGGCACCGTCGGATCGATGGCGTCGATGTGGGCCTTCAGGTCGGCCACGGAGAGCTTGGCGACCGCGTCGTCGGAAAGCTGCACCACCTTCCCGGCGAACGCCGCCTGCGTCAGCAGGGCGTCCTTATCCCGCTTCGCGAGTTCGGACTCGAAATCGGCGCGCAGGGTCTTCACCGCCGTTTCCGTCTCGGTGAGCTTTGAGGCAAAGGCTTCGGGCGCATCGGACTTCAGGGCTTCCAGAGCCTTGATCTTCTCGCGAAGTTCCGCGATCCACGTGATGACCTGGTCGAGTTGCCGTTTGATATCTTCCATGACGAGTCCCTTTTCGTTTGGTTGTGCTTGGAGAGAAGAGAAGGAGACGCCCACCACGCCGCTATTCGGCACCAGCCCGGCGGACAGCAGTCCGACCACCTCGTTCGTTCGCTTATCGATCTGGAGGCAGGGCGACACGTCCGGATAGTTGCGCGCGTACTCGCGGCCCTTCGGCGTCCACTCCATCGCTTCCAGCCCGATGCCGCGATCTTTCGCGGCGAACACCATGCCGGCGCCCGCGTGATGGCGGGGAGGAGGCTGGTAGGTCGGAGATTCCTTCACCGAGTTATGCTCGAAATCGAGCAGTACCCGCTCCATCAACTCGCCCTTGCGCTGCGCCGCCAACATCTGGATCGTGCGATCCGTTACCTTCAGGATGCCGCGATCCGTCGGATTGTCGCCGTAGCGCAGAAGGGTAATCGCGTCGGGCAAGTCGCCCTTCGCAAGCGCGAGATTCGAGATCGACAGAAAAATGGTCTGGGTCTCTTTCGTATCCGGTTCCATGCGCGCCACAATAGAGGCGCGCACGTAATCCGCACAGGAAGCGAGGAACAGGACGGAACGTGTGAGATTGGCGATCAGCTAACGCGCAGGATCAGGTCGGCCTTCTCCTCGATCACGGCGCCCACAGCCGCGTTCACATCCGCCTCCGGCGGGAACGCGCGTGGATCAGGCCGGTGCGTCACCGGCCCGCGCGTGAAGAGGTAGCGCTCGCCAGTTGGGAACTCCTTCACGAACTTACGCGGGGCTTTCCGCTTCGACTTCTTCCGCCGTTGGTTCACCGGCTGGTCCGACAGCATCGTCGGGCTCCCCGTCTGGTACGCCTTCGAGTTCAGCGGGATCGCCAGGTACTTCGCCCGCTTCGGGGATACCGGCCCCCCGAAATACCGGTGGCCCATCAACGTCGAGTCAACCACCACCGTCGCGCTGTCGTTGTCGAACCGGGCGATGGCCACCTTATTCACGCCCTCCCGATCCCAAAAGCCCCTGCCTGGCCAGCCCCGCTCGTTACCCGGTTGGCGCGCGTAATGAGCGCGCATGGCGTCACGAGCGGCCTGCGCCGCCGCTCGCATCAGCGGACGCCGGTTCTCCAGCGCCGTCAGCTTCCGCGCGAGATCCGGTGATATCTGGTCTGTGATGACGATCTGCATCTTGACTCACTTTGATCCTGTGCTATGGTGATATTAAGCGGAGCCGTTCCGGACGTTCAGTTGGGGCGGTCGAAAGGCCGATCCGACATCCGCCCCATCACTGCTTAACCCTCACGCTATGCGGATACAGCACGTTGCGCTGTGTCTCAACGCCGACAAGCTGGGTGCGGCCCATGAGATATTTCTCAAATACAATACCCTGCCTGTCCCGGTAGACCCTGTCTGGGGCGCGCCACACGTGCGGGATCAATTCGACATCAAGGCGCGACAAGTCGCGTTGATCCGGTCGTATCTCCCGACCTGCCCCGTGTCGCTGTAAAATGTGATATACGTTATCCGGCGTCATGACCATTTGCGCATTGCGCAGGTCTATCCCCGCCTCTGTCGCCTGAAGTACGGCGGGACGAGTTGCCGATCCAAGCTTGACGGCCCGCCCCTTAAACTGTTTGTTGTCAAACGGGCGGTCAAGCCCGTACCCCTCCACATCTCGCACGAGATGCTGGATTAGGTTGCCCTGCCATACAAACTTCTGCTCGTCCGCTTTCCATAACACCTGATCGCCGAACGCCTCCTTCATTTCTCGGGCCAACGGCGCGCTCACCAACGACCCGCTAGCCTCCAGCTCCGCGTTGAAATCGCGCTCCGCCGTCGGCGCGATCTCCTCATCCGGCGTCACCAGGCCGAGCCGTTCCGCCTCGTCACGCCACACGTCCTCCAGTTCACGCGTCGATCCGAAATCGAACGGCGGCCACGGCGTGCCGAACCGCGAAAGGCGCATCCATATCCGCGACGTTTTCAGCGCCACCATCTCCGTGCGGGACGCGCCTTCCCAGCCGACCGCGTTGCCCGCCTCAATCCATCGCGCCATCCACTCGCCGTGCGACCGAGGGTTCTTCGCCGTAGAGGCGCCAAGCCGCCACGCCGGAAGGATCGCCAGCGCGTCCGCATCGTTGTCCAGCTTCCAGCGCGCGTATCCCGCCGCCTGCGCGTTTTGCATGTCGTAGATCAGCGCGAGCCGGCGCGGCGCCGCGATGTTCGTCAGTACGTTGCCCTTTCCCGTGTCCAGCCCCTCCTCCAAGGCGATCTGCCGGATGTCCCGGATAAACGAATCGCGCGACACATACGCCTCCTTGCCGCTATTCAGGACCTCGCGGTAGTGCCCGATCCGCGCCTCCAGCTTCGTTTGGATCGATCCCATCATCCGGACGCTCTCCACGCCCGCGCTGAACTGACCCCGTTCCCGGACCGCCGTACGCAGGCGTGAAGCCACCGGCGTCTTCCGCTCGATCTTGGCGATTGCGTCCGCCAGGGGCGAGAAACCGGGATTCTCCAGGGCGAAAGCCGCCGTCTTCTCCAGGCGATCCACCAGCGCGATCAGCTCGCGGGCCGCCGCGTCCTCCATATCCAGCGCCATATCCTCCGCCAGGGCGGACCAGTCCGGCACGGGCAGGTCGCGGACCAACTCGGCCACGCGGTCCAGCGTGGTGGCGTCACCGCGGGTATCGCGGGCGGTCCGCGCGATCTCCGCGAAGAGACCGAACAGGGGCCGCGCCCAGTCGGCAAGGGCAGTCTTCTTCATGCCGCGCAGTGTGCGCGGACTTGGCGGGAATCATAACGAAGTCAGGAACGGGGCGGAACGGCGGTCCTCCTCACTCTTTATCCGTGCCCATCCGTGTCAGCCGGGGTTTCCCCTTCTTCATCTTCTTCAGCCGCATGGGCCGCTCGTACTCGGCGATCTTCGCGTTGTCCAGCCAGGCCTGGTAGTCTTCCAGGGCGATGCGCAGGGTGGAGCCAAACCGATGTCCGGCCAGTTTCCCAGCCTCGTGTTCCCGATACACGGTCTGTTTGCATATACCCAGCGTCGCCGCGATCATCGGGACCGTGAGGTAGACCGCCGAGGTCACCGGTTTATAGACCATCGCCCCGTCCGGCTGGCGGGTCACCTCGAAGATCATCGCCTTCAACTGCTGCTTGGGACGCGTTTCAACGGTCATGACTCTCCTCTACGATTGGTTTTAACACCCCGCGACGCCCCGCAAAGACGCGATCCCACCGGTCCGCGGGCAACACGGCGGTCGGGGCGTATAACTCAAATAAAGCGGTCATCTCGCAACTCCCGAACTCGCTGTCGCGGCTAACATTTTCCTGGCGAGAAGGGGTGCAAGTCGCCGCGGGCTCATGTAACGGTGCAACTCACCCCCGAAATCCACCGACAGTGGTGCGCGCGGATCATGCGTCGCGAATACGCGCCACGTCGCCGCCACCGACCCATCCGCCCGGCGGATATCAATCACGCGCACCAACTCCCAAACGTTCCGCCTTGCCTCCATGCGCCTCGCCGCCGCGCACCTGGCCCTTATTTTATCACGCCTCTTCGATCTCCACGACTTACGCATTTATCGTTCCGGTGCCGAGTCGGTTCATAACGGGTTGGGTATAAAATATTCATACGAATTACCGGCACGCTCTTTCTTCACCAGTCCAGCTGCTACGAGTCGATTGATGCGATAGCGCGGCCTGCGCGTGAGTACTGGTCGAACACACTGCACTGTGAACCAGTCCCCTTTCGGTAGAACCCTCAGCGCATATTTGTCCGCTTCCGTCAGGCGACATTCACCCAACCCGGCACTCGACTGTACCGACTGTACGGCTGAATCGCCGTGTGGCTGTTTGCTCATCGTCCTTCTCCTTTCGCGGCGATTCCGCCGCCAGTCAGTTCATGGTTCGGCCAAGCAAACCACGTTAGATCCTCCCCGGTCTCAACCGCGCCGCCGAAGACTTCATCGACGGCCTTCTTCACGCCCGGGAATCGGACCGAGCCATAGTCGTGCCCGCCAATCCAGCCGCCGGGCTTCACGGCGCCGCGCCACGCCTCGATGTCCGCCTTCACCGCGCGGTACGCATGCTGCGCGTCCACAAAGACAAAATCCACCGATGCGTCCGGGAACTCCTTCCGCGCTGCGGAACTGGCAACGTTCACAATCGGAGCGCGACGGCCATAGAAACCGGCCATCGTCATAACGCGCATCCGGGCGTAACGCATGTCCGCCTCCGTCCCGCGACCATCCGCCCCACCTTTGTAGGGCTTCCAGGTATCGACGAGGCAGAGCGTCAACAACGGGCGGTGATCGAGGAGCACAAACGCATTCTCGCCACGATAGACCCCGACCTCAACGCCCACCACCGGACGATCAGTCGGTAGCCTCATCAGTATTTCGTCCCATCGCATCATTGGTCCGTTCTCCATGCCTTGTACTTGCCGAGCCAGTGGACGACGTAAGCCAGCGGATGTTCCCGCCGTGCCCAGGCCAGCAGGTCCTCGCCAGCCGGACATTTCGGCCGGCGCTTCGCGTCGCGCGCCATCAACCCATGCGCCGGATAATTCCAGCGCCAATCCTCGACAACCACCGCAATATCAGGATTGTCCGCCAGCAGCGCCGCCATCCCGGACTGATCGCGGCACTTGCACAGCGCGAGGAGCGACGGATCGGCCGTAATCATGCGGCAGAACTCCGCCCAGACATCGATCAGGCGATCGCCTGTCCGCCACCCGATCACACCGGTGTTTACCCACGACCGATATTCCCAGTCCGGAGACAGATCGACACTCATCGCCCTGACCAGCGGTCCGTAAAGCAAGGCTATCCGCTCCAGCGGCACCCACCAGTCGCGCGTGAGGAAGGGTCCGTGTTCGAGCCATCCGAACATGTCATCGAGCCCGCGCAATGAAATCGCGTCCGCGTCGATCCAGATCGTGCGCGCGTACGGCGAGCGCTGGCACATCAGCGGCTTCCACCACGCCTCCACCGGCGCGCTGATCCGCCCGGCGTGATCGTTCCGTATCTCCGCGATGGACCGATCATACGCCATCTCCGCAAATTTCACGTCGGCGCCGAACGCCTCCAAGGCCGCTATGCTGCTCACGGAGAGGCCATGGCTGAAAACGGTGATTGGATATCCCTGCTCGCAGACGGATCGCACGAGCGCAAAAGCGCAGGGAACGAACTCCTCGCTGGCTGCCGTAATCACGCCGCAGGCAGTATCCCTGTCGTGCGGCGCAGCCGACGCCACGATCTCGCCGCCGTCGACATACTCCCACGGGCTCGCCACCGGGAACCGCCATTGCAGATACGCCGCCATAGCCGGCTCGATGGTCGGCCCCGTCGAGAAGCACATGCGCCCGGCGAGCGCCGAGTGGATTTTCTCGTACGTATCCAGGTCCGGTCCGGCTTTCAGATCCGCATAAGGTTCGCCCGGCGCGCTCACCGAGGACCCGTATACGATCTTCCACAGCAACTTGCCGG
>CAYRPR010000027.1:0-11617 GCA_964425945.1 uncultured Verrucomicrobiota bacterium
CAGCGGTCTCAGCATGCCCCTGCGGCGCCTGTTTAACCGCAAGGCGCGGAGCAACTGGGACCAAGTCGTCGTGCTGTTCAGCCACTGGGAGGATTTCACCAGCAAGACCCTCGCGGACGCCTATGACCGCAACCTGATCTGGGTCGCCAACCGGCCCTGGATCAAGGTCGTCACGCTGGAGGATATCCTGAATGGTCAGGTGGATCTGACCGGTGACGGAAACGGGGACTGGTGGCATGTCGAACAGCGCGGCGCGCTGGTCGGACAGGACAAGTTGTCACATAACTACATCAACTACTCCACGCGCGGCAACTACGACAATTGGTACATGGGGTTGGAGGATCGGGAAGGCCTGCACGACAAGGTGTTTGAGATCCGGCCCGGCGCGGATCTGCCGTCGGCCTACGGCATGTTGTTCACGGGCGGCATCGTATCGCAGGCGTGGGACCGCGTGTTGAACGTGTCGGACGGCGATCTGGCGCGGCTGGCGCGCGGCACGATGCACGCCTCCACGTTCCAGACGGCGTTCCATGACCAGCCCCCGAGCGATCTGTCCAAGTTCAGCAATGGGACCTATATCAATCCCGACGACAACACGACGTTTCTCGCGTCGTTTGCCAAGGTCGCCCAGGCGCAGAGCCGCAAGGCCGCGATCTATGAGCGGGTGGATGCGTGGCTGGCCGGCGCCGCGGCGTTGACCAATGCGCAGGTGGCGGCGGAGAGCATCGATCTCGACGGGGAAAACGAGTACCTGCTGTACAACGAGCATGTGTTTGCCGTGTTTGAACGTGTCGGCGGCCGCATGATCGCCGCCTGGGTGCGCGATCCCGATACCGGCAAGGCGCACCAGACGATCGGCAACCTCGTCGGCTATGCCGGTTCCGAGACGGAATGGGAGGGTACGTTCAGCGTCACGACCAATGGGACGATCGGGGCGTACCGCACCTCCGCGTTGAAGGACTGGTGGGCGGGCACGAGCGACTATATCAACGATCTCTATACGTTCACCAACTGGACCAACGGATGGCGGATTGCGTCGGCGGACGGCAAGATCGTCAAGACCGTGACCCTGTCCGACACGACGGGCTGGTTCAATGTGGCGTACAACGTGGACGGCTCGTTGAACGGCGGCACGCTGTATGTCCGCAGTGGCTTGTCGCCCGACCTGTACGGCCTGCTCCTGCACGGCCAGCAGTATCTGGGCGCGGAAACGCATGACGGCGGCGTGATGACCCTGTCGCACAGTCAGCCGACCAGGACGGTGGCCGCGATGATTTCCTACGATGCCGGCGGCCACGACGCGACCTTCAATCTCGCGGCGGTCGATGACGATCCGCCGACGGTGGATTTCGATACCCAGCGGATGCGGAACCAGGCGCAGACGCATCAGGTGGAACTGTCCGGCAACGGCAGCTTCAGTTTCGGGATCGGCTTTGAGGTCAGCGAGGGCGAGCAGTATAACGACGGCGTGCCGTACTCGTGGCTGTTGGCCAACGGGTTCGCCGATCCCGGCTCCGTGGACGTGAACGGCCTGTCGTCGAACAGCGTGAACACAATCAAGGAAGCTTACATCGCGAACCTAGATCCAAATAATCCGAACGACTTCTTCCACGTGACCGGCAACGAGCCCGATGGAAACGGCATCTGGGTCCGCTTCGCGACGCGCGACGAGCGGGATTACCTCGTCTGGTACACCGACAACAGCCTGATGACGCCGACCTGGTTCCAAGCCACGACGAACCGGATTGAAGGGACAGGTACATTATACGACTGGCTGGACGATGGCTCCGAAACCGATCCGCATCCATTTGATTCTACGGTTACGCACCGGTTCTATCGCGTGGAAGTTCTTCTGCCGGAATAGGTTTCAGTGTTCAGGTTTCAGGTAAGAAAGAAAAACCAAAATCTGCCTGCCCCATGCTAAAACGCTTCGATTCCATTTGACGGGTTGGCGCGTGCGCTCGTATATTTATTAAAGGATCAAGCGTTTTAACGAGGGCGCATCCGATGAGATCGGTGCTGGGGCTTCGAGCATTAACCGTCCTTAGTGCGGTGCTGTCAATCATCGCAACGCAACGGTCCTATTCATCGGAAGTCATTCTCCAGTATTTCAATACCAGTTGGATGGATATTGCCCGTCGCATGCCGGAACTGGCCGAGGCGGGTTACACGTCCCTCTGGCTTCCTCCTCCGCAAAAAGCAAGCGGAGTCCTCTCGGTCGGTTTCGATACCTGCGACCGCTTCGATCTTGGCGATAAACCGCGCAACGGCCTGGCCACCAAGTACGGCACGAAGACCGACCTGCTTTACATGATGGAGGTCGCGCATCGATTCGGTATACGGGTCTACTTCGACAACATCATGGCGCACACCGGCGGGTTCCTGCCGTCGGGCGAACCGTATGAGTTGAACGATCTCGGTTTCGTCCCGGCCGACTTCCATCTCATCCGGCGCGAAGACGGAACCTATTACAAGATGGATTGGCCCAACTGGGACGATGAGTGGCAGGTGCTCCATCGCAACCCGTTCTCATGGGATATCGCCAACGATCCGGGCAGTTGGAACAACAGTTTCGGCGCGCACGAGGGTGCAGTGACGCAGAAATGGGTCGGCGTGCGCCATCCGAACAATCCCGAATACTACGATTACGATCACAACACCAACTACGTCGGTTTCGGCAACGTGACGCAGGAGATGCTGGACGATTATCCCGATTCGTTCCGGGAGAGCGTGAATCAGTTCCTGGAGCGCTCCGTCCGCTGGCTCATCGATGTGACCAAGTGCGACGGGTTCCGTCTCGATGCCGTGAAGCATGTGCGCGCGGATTTTTTCGGCGCGGACGGCGCGGGCAAGGACGAGTCGGATTACGGCTACACCGGTCAGATCCAGCGCCAGTTCAATCGCACGCACGGTTTCACCGATTCCAATCACCGCGATACGGTGTTCAATCCCTTCATTCCGCGGAACGACGCGACGCTGTTCGGCGAGCATCTGGGCGCCCGGTCCTGGTGGCAGTTCCAGGAGGGCGACTTTGTGGCGCGGGGACAGCGCATCGCCAACGACAATTTTCTGAACGCCGTCAAGGACACCGTCGGCAACAGTCTGGAGGGGAAGGCTCAGCGGGGCTACGGCATCTGGGGCGGCGATCCGCACCTCGTGGCGGTTTATGTCATGAGCCACGACAACAACTATCTCTGGGGCGGGGACCGCAAACAGGCGCATGCCATCCTGCTGGCGCGGGAGGGGCTCCCCATCGTCTATACCGACGGGTACAACCAGTCGGGCCCGCCGGACTGGTTCCCGAAACCCGCCGAGGTTCCGTTCCTGGGGCAATTCAATCAGACCTGGCTCCCGAATCTCCTGTTCATTCACCGCCATTTCGCGCGGGGCGGACACTGGCCGCTGTGGGACGCCTGGGACAAGGCCGCCTGGGCCCGGGCGGGTGCCGATGGCGACACGGCGAGCATGGTGTTTGTGCAGATCAAGAACTATCTCAGCGGCGCCGGACGAACGATCGAGGTGTCGTCGCCCTTCAATGAGGGCGATATCGTCTACCAATACGGTTCGTGGGGATCCGCGAGACGCAAGGTTATCGGCGGCAAGTTCCGTCAGTTGAACGGCGACGCGATCTGGGTCGGCGACGGCGACTACGCCGTGTTCTCGTGGCGGCTTCCGGGCATGCCTTTCGCCTGGCGGCAGGAGGCGAACTGGTGGGAGGAACCCGTCCGCGCGATCATGATTCATCAGGACGGCGAACCGGTCGAGCCCATCTGGGTGCCGCGCAAGGACGGCCGCAACGGCGATCCCGGCTTCAATCCCTACGGCCTGCCCAACACGGACACGACCAATTACACCTATTCCATGCCGGTCCCGCGCGTTACCAGTCCGTCCAACCTCTCGTTCATCGCGCGATCCGACGGCACCGTCGCCAACATCCTGATGAAGCTCGACGGCGGCGTCGATCTCAACGGGCCGATGTGGACGAACAACAACCACCTGGTCGGCGCCCGCGACAATCCTCCGGGCACGGCCACGGACCTGTTTCTCGGCTTCGAGCAGTTGGCGTTCGTGCATCGCATCGCCGAGAAGTTCGCGTCGTCGAACACCGCGCACAACCTGTGGGGTTCACCCGGCGCGACCTCGTACGAATGCGCCATCGGCCAGGCCGGCCTGTCCGTCACCGATCCGCCCGATACGCCGAATGACTGGCAGAGCACATACGGTCCCGCGTGGCTGTGGCATGATCCGACGTTCATGCCCGCGATGTTCGATCCCGCGCCGGAATCGGCCGCGGACCAGCCGATTCAGATCGAGCTGGAGATCGGTTTTCATACCAACTCGGTGGATCACAAGGCCTTCATCTATTACACGACCGACGGAGCAAGCTGGCCGGAAGGCTCGGGCGGCGTGGGCAAGGGCAACACTCAGGTGGCCGAAATGACCTGGAACCGGCAACCGGACGCGGACAAGCACTGGTGGCGCGGAACGATCCCCGCCCAATCCAACGGGACCATTCTGCGCTACAAGATCGGCGCCTATCGCCGGAACATCGGCGCGCTCTTCCCCTGGAACGAGGCCGATATCGAGCGGGGCGCGAAGATGGAGACCCTCTATGCGGCGACGAACTTCAACGCCGGAACGGTCGAATATTTCCCGCACAACAACCTGAACACCAACCAGCTGAAAACGGGGCTGGCGGAAGGATTCCATGTCCTGCGCACGAAAGCGCTCCTCGGACGGGGCGAGGGCCATACGCCCATCTACCGCGAAGAGGTGCAGACCTTTTACTACGACGTGGAACGACCGACGGGCCATATCATGTGGCCGCCGGCCGACGACGAGTCGGTATCCGGCAGTTACGGTTTCGTCCTGCGCTCCGATATGACCGTATCGGAGGTGTGGTACCAGATTGTCGAGACGCCGGACGGGTTCAACTTCACCAACCGCCCGTGGGCGAAGGCCTATCGCGGCCTCGTGCCCGCGCCGTTGCCGGACGGTACGATGGAACAGGAATGGCGTTTCGAGTACGACAACATTGCCACCTCCGGATGGGCGACGGTCCACGTGATCCTGCGCGAGGCGAGCTCCTCAACCAACCTGGTGGCCGATGACGATGTCAACGGTCATTACACCACACTGACGCGCGAACTGATCACCGGCGGCGGTTACCGGATCTATGTCGTCGATCCTTCCTCGGGCGGCACGGTCGGGCACGGATCGAATCTCGTGGTCTGGTTGAGCCGCGAACTATGGGACGGGATCGGGCCGTCGCAGCAGTTGGACTGTTTCTCGCTCGCCGTCAACGGTGTGACGATTTCGAATGTCCAGAAAGCCCTGACCTACGACGCCTCCGGCCCGTTCGGCGATCACGAGGTCCGGTTCACCTTGCCGTCGCTGTACAACGGCGATCCGGACTTCCCGCATACCCTGGAGGTGACCTTCACGCGTGCGGGATTCGACACGCGCAAGACCTCGCGGCAGGTCTTCGCCAAGGCCGAGGGCGGCCTGATCCCGCCCGGCTGGGAATTGCTGTGGGGATTGGAGCCCGGCACGCTGGACCCCAGCGGCATGGGGGATCATGACAGCGACGGCATTACGGATTACGAGGAATATGTGGCCAACACGGATCCAACGAGTCCGAACAGCTACTTCCGGATCGAAGGCGCCGCGAGTAACGGCGAGGACCAGTTCTATGTGACGTTCCCGTCGAGCCTGAACCGTGATTACTATGTGTGGAAGACCGGCGCGCTGACCGGCGAATGGGTCCGCGTGGACGATCCCATCCCCGGATCAGGCGGCATAACGAATCACCCGATCGATATCAACGGGTCCGTCCTCGAGTACTTCCGGATGGAGGTCACCCTGCCGCAGTTGCCGGAGTGAGGTTTCAGTGTTCGGGTTTCAGGAAAGAAAAAAAGTTCCAATCATTGGAACTCGGCGGACCCCTCTTTTCCAATCGTTGGAAATCCTGAATACTGAACACCGAAACCTCAATACGCGTTATCCCGCGCGAAGAAGGTCTTCACGAGGATCTTGAAGTCGAAGGCCAGCGACCAGTTCTCAAGGTAGTAGAGATCGTACTTCACCCGTTCCTCAATACTGGTGTCGCCGCGTAATCCATTGACCTGCGCCCAGCCGGTGATGCCCGGTTTGGAGACATGCCGCCACATATACTTGCTCAGTTCGCCCTTGAACTGCTCGACGAAATGGGGGCGCTCGGGGCGCGGCCCCACCAGGCTCATTTCTCCTTTCAGCACGTTCCAGAACTGGGGCAATTCGTCGAGGTTATGACGGCGCATGAAGGCGCCGACGCGGGTCGGCCGCTGGTCGTTTTTCGTGGCAAAAACCGGGCCGGTCGCCTCCTCGGCGTCCACCGGCATGGTGCGCAATTTGAAGATGGTGAACTGTTCGCCGCTTTCCCCGCATCGTTCCTGGCGGAAGAACGCGGGCCCGGGGGAACTGCGCTTTACCAGAATCGCGCACAGCAGGATGAGCGGCGAGGTCAGGATCAGTCCCACGGTGGCGCCTGCGACATCCTCCGTCCGCTTCAGCATCCGGTTCCAGAAATGATCGAGCGGCCATTTCCCGATGCCCAGCAGGGGCACGCCGTTGATTGTCTGAATATCGACGGTCGTTGTCAGGATGCGGAACAGGTCCGGCACGAGATAGAATGTCACCAGCGCCCGTTCGCATTGCAGGATGATCTCGGCCATGCGCGGGTGGGGCAGGGACAGGTTTGACAGGATGACCTGGTCGACCTGTCCGTTTTCCAGCAGGGCGGGCAGGTCATTTGCCGTGCCCCGGATCCGGTCGGTCGGGATCTGGGGCGAGGGCTCATCCTCATTCAGGCGCAGGTAGCCGACAATCTCCGACCGCAGACGGGGCTCGTTCTCGAGGGCCTCCTTCAACTGGGCGGCGTTTTCGCCGGTTCCGAGAACGAGGATCCGGTTGGTGGCCTGCTGGCGGCGCGCCAGGTAGATCTCGAGTTTGAACAGAATGAATCGCTCGATGATCAGCAGGGCCAGGACGGTGAAGAAGGCAATGCCGGTGGCCAGACGGGAATAGGGGGGGTCGGTCCGGATAATGAACGCCATGACGGTCGCCAGAAGGATGCCCCACAATATGGCCCGGATGAAGCGTGGGATCTTGTCGCCGAACGTGCCCAGTTGCGGTCGCTTGTACAGGCCCAGCGCGCCGAAGATGAACAGGAACAGCAGTGTCGCCACCAGCGAGCCGAAGAAGTACAGGTCGCGCGGCGGCAGGCCTTCCGGGGGCACCGCGAACCATCCGCTGTCGAAGCGCACCCAGACCGCCAGCATCAATCCGCAGAAAATGGCGAGGGCGTCGCCCAGGATGGCCATGATGCCGGTCAGAACGTCAAATGTATCCCTCTTATGCATGACCCTCTATGCCGGACGCGGCGGTCCGAAGCAACCAACAAAAAAAGTCCACACGCGACACGACACTTGCAATACTTGAGCGGTGGCGCGAATCTATCAAGCGCAATCATGACTACATCGTCGCCGACATCGCCGGATCGTTATGCCCGTGTGGCGGGCAGTCCGGGTGAGACACCGCGCCTGCTGGGCCTGTTCAAGGTCAGTTGGCCTTTTTTCCTGATCTTCGCCGTCGCCGGGTATCTGCTCGGCGCGGTGTGGCCGCTTCCGGAAGTTCGCCCGCTGACCCTGGGTCTGCTGTTCCTGGCACTGGCCGGGGTGACGGCGTTCGTCGTGACGTACAGCCGGACCCGCCTCGAGCATTTCATGTCCGGCGCCCGCGGCGAGGAGGGGGTCGCTCACATCCTCGCTTTCCTGCCGGCGCCGTGCCGGGTCTTCCACGGCATCAGCGCCCGCGCGATCCGGTCTTCCCCCGCCGTCGGTGATTATGATCACGTCGTGGTGGGCCCGACGGGCGTTTTTGTCGTGGAGACGAAAAACTGGAAGGGGCCGGTCCGGATCAAGGACGGCGAAATTCTCTACGAAGGGCGCGTGCCGGATCGCCCGCCGTTGGACCAGGTCAAGCACGCGGCGGCCGATATGCGCCGCTATCTGCACGGGGAAATCGGCACGGAAATCCACGTGCAACCGGTCCTCTGCTTTGCGTCCGGCTCCATACCCGGCGGTCGCACGGGGGCGGGCGGGGTGATCATCTGCAACCGGCACACGGTGCTGGACGTAATCCAGGAACGCGGCGATCGCGCCCTGTCGCGCGATCTTCAAAGCAAAGTGGTGATGTGTCTGGATCGGTTGATGGAGAGTAAGCAGTAAATAGTAAACAGTGAACAGTAAGCAGAGGGAACCTTCCGCTTCACTGATCACTGTTTACTGATAACGGCTAACTGTTAACTGGAGATAAGCCATGATCCAAGTTCTTGTTCCTATCGCCGACGGAGTTGAAGAGATGGAGGCGGTTATAGCGATCGATGTCATGCGCCGGGCGCAATGGGATGTCTGCGTGGCCGGCTTGAAGGAGGGCGCGGTCACCGCATCGCGGCGCGTGCGGCTGGTCCCCGATATCGCCTGGGACGCGATCGATCCGGCGTCGTTTGATGTCATCGTCATCCCCGGCGGCGCGGGCGGGGTGGACATCTTGCGCCGGGACGATCGCGTGTTGAGCGCTGTGCGCAATCAAGCGGGGGCCGGCAAGTATGTCGCGGCCATCTGCGCGGGACCGCTGGTGCTCCAGGCGGCGGGGATCCTGGACGGGCGGCGCGTGACCAGTCATCCGAGTGTCGCGGCGCAGATCACCGCTTGTGAGCGGGTGGACGATCCCGTGGTGGTCGATGGCCGGGTGATCACGAGTCAGGGACCGGGCACCAGTTTTGATTTTGCCCTGACGCTGGTGCGCGAACTGGACGGAGCGGAGCAGGCGGTCAAGCTGGCCCAGGCCATGATCTACACCTAGGGATGCCCCTGCAGAAGGGGCGAATTTTCGGCCAAAAAAGCTTGTCTTTCGGCGACGGGCGGGTCCAATATCGCGCCATACATGCAGGAAACAGGGCGAAGGGGCCCTCTGGGCAGATCACCTATTGGAAGGAGGACAGGCACATGGCTATGTCGAAAACGCAGACACTGGCGACACTGGCGGAACGTACCGGATTGACGAAGAAGGACGTCGCGAACGTTCTGGATAATCTGGTCCAGCTGGCGTACCAGGAAGCGCCCAACGGATTTACGGTGCCCGGATTGGGCAAGCTCGTGCAGGTGCATCGCGCCGCGCGCCAGGGACGTAACCCGGCCACGGGCGAGACCATCCAGATCCCGGCGAAAACGGTCGTCAAGTTCCGTATCGCCAAGGCCTGCAAAGAAGCCGTCCTCGGCGGCTGATCGAACAGGCCGGATGGGTATAAGCCGCTCTCCCGCCCGTTGGGCGCGGGGGAGCGGCTTTTTGTTTCCAGCTTGATCGTACGGCCGGTTTGTGCGAGACTGAATGAAGGAGGTTCATTCCGTTGAATACGGCTTCGATCCGCGTCTGGGCTGTCGGCTGCATGCTGATTTCATCTTTCGTGCCGGTTGTCTCGCCGGCCGATACGACCATACATTCCGTCAACCGCCACGCCTATGGCGCGAATATCGGGTGGATGGACGCGCGGGGCGATGTGGTGAACGGCGCGGTGATCGGCCAGCATTACTGCACCGGCTACGTCTGGAGCGCGAACTGCGGGTGGATCTCGCTTGGCAACGGGCCGACGAACGGCTGGCAGTATTCCAATGCATCCGCCGGCGATTGGGGCGTCAACCACGACGGCGCCGGCAACCTGCGCGGCATGGCCTACGGCGCGAACATCGGCTGGGTCAGCTTCGAGTCCAACGGCAATCCCCGCGTGAACCTGCTCACCGGAAACCTGAGCGGCTACGCGTATGGCGCCAATGTCGGATGGATCAGCCTCAGCAACAACCAGGCCTTTGCGCAGACCGATTATCTCGATGTCGGACCCGATACCGATGGCGACGGCATTCCCGACGCGTGGGAATACAAGCAGGCCGGCGATCTCGGCACACTGGGACCGCATCCGGATGATGAGGACAATGACGGCGTTCCGGATGTGTACGAGTATCTGGCCGACAGCGACCCCACCGACCTGAACGACCATCTGCGGATTTCGGCTTTCGACCGCGTGGCGCCGACGAATACGGTAACGTGGACCGTCGCGCCGACCCGGCTCTACCAGTTGGAGCAGTCGGGCGGCGCCACAAACAACGCCGTGTGGGTGGACAGTGGGTTCGGCGTCATGGAACCGGGGAGCGGTCCGACCCTGACCCGCAACCTGGTGGATCCGGGCGCCACCAACCGCTTCTATCGGACCCGCGCGATCGTGCCGCTGTCTCCGTGATTTCAGGGTCGCGCGCCGCCGGCGGCGATTGTATTTTCCCCTCATGAAATGGTTGATCTCCATTGCGATCTTCCTGTTTGTCCTGTTCACGCTCGGATTTCTGCTGGCGGAACAGGCGGGCTGGATGGACGAACAGCAGGTGTCCGAGCGAATCATCGCGATCCGGGAATCGCCTCGCGGGACACAATGGGCGGGCGCAGCGATTGCCGGGTTGTTGGCGGCGGATCTCGCGTTGCCGGTTCCATCAAGCATTCTGATGACCTTGTCCGGCTCGATCCTCGGTCTGCACGCGGGCTGGCTGATTAGTCTCGCCGGCGCGATGGGGTCGGCCTTGATCGGCTTCACCGTCTGTCGGCAATGGGGAAAACCCGCGTTCGACCGTCTGGTCGGTCCGGTGGATGTGGAGCGGATCCGGCATTTCTTCGAGCGGCACGGCATCTGGGCCATCCTCTTGAGCCGCAGTGTGCCGATGTTGACCGAGGTGATCAGTTGCCTGGCGGGCTTGAGCGCGATGCGGTTTCGCCTGTTCCTGTTCGTGTCCCTGGCCGGGACGTGGCCGCTATGCCTCGTATACGCGTGGGCCGGTCATCGCGCCCTCGATCAATCCGCCATCGGCTGGGCGGTCGCGCTGGCGTTCGTATTGCCGGCTGTGGGGCTCGGCGCGGTCAAGTTGCTGAATCGAACGGAACGGTCTGGTGCGCGGTGACCGGATGGCGCACCGGCATCATCGGGCGGGTTTCTTGGGCCGGCGCTCGTACGGTTTGGACACGGCCTGGCCTTCGGGACCGAGGACACTGCGATCCTTGCCGACGGCTTGCAGGACGGCGTCGGTGGTGCGGAAGTGGCATTTGACCGTATCCAGTAGAATGTCGGGCCCGCGCTTGGTGATCAGCTCTTCGGCCACGGCGCGTACGCGGTCGGATGCGCCTTTCGGGATCTCCACTTCATACTGCTCGCCCATCTTGCGCAGGGCGGCGAGGAATCCGGCGCGGGCGAGGATCGATGCGGCGGCGACGGCGGGATCGGATTCGGCTTTCGGACGCTGGACGAGTTCGATCGATCGCCCCTTCTTCATCAGCGCCTGTTCGATCTGGCGTTTGGGTCCGAACTGGTCGGAGATGGCGCGCGGGCAGTCCGGTACTTTCTCCAGCAGGTTCTCGATGGCGCGCGCATGTCCCCAAGCCAGAATGTTGTTCACGCTCCGCATGGAAGCGTAGAGCCGGTTGTACGCGCGGGGGCCGATGGTGACCAACGCGTACCGGTCCCCAAGCATTTTGCGGATAT
>CAYRPR010000028.1:0-11533 GCA_964425945.1 uncultured Verrucomicrobiota bacterium
GGGGAAGCTGGACCAGACCACCCCAGCCGAACTTGCGTCCGCTGTCCGGCAAGGTCAGGAAGAGGTTGTCCGACAGCCGGGCGAAACGCTCGATCGCATCCCCAAATGCCGAAAACGGTTGATGCTCGAGGACTTCGCAACAGGCGATCAGGTCATACGCGCCCGGCGTCACGTGCGTCTCCAACTCGCTGATCGGCGCCACGATGTCCGGCTTCAGGTTTGGATTGATGTCGAATGTCGTGACGGACAGGCCGACCGCCCGCAAGTAGGTGCTGACGAAGCCGTTTCCAACGCCGATCTCCAGCACGCGACGCGGCTTGAAGGCGTGGATGCGACGGATCTGTTCCGCCATGGACCACAACTGTTCATAGGAGAAATAGTGATCTGAGAAATACAGATCGCGCGGCACGTTGGCCTCGCGCTCGGCGCCGCGCGCAGATTCGGATGGTCCGTTGGACATCATGCCTTCTCCGGTATTCTTCCCTTCCGGATGGAATATAACCAGTCCTTCATCTGCGGATCCGAGCGAACCGCCAACGCGAAGTAGATCGTCAGGAACACGACGGATCCCGCCGCCATCCACACGGCCGGCGTCCCGATGATTTTAAGCACCATGATTCCTGCCGTCGGAAACAGGCTGTACGCGATGGCGCCACGAACGACCCGGAAAATCGCCCGGCCCGGCACATGCCCCAGACGCAGAACCGCCGCGATCAGCGCGCCGTAGACCAGAATACCCGATCCGCCAAACAACAACAGCGCCAGATGCACGCTCCCGTACCAGCCGCCGGCCATGAGGGATGCGATGCGCGTAACGAAAATCACGGCGTGCACCATCAGCGCGAGTCCCTGGCGTTCACGGATCAGGAACAGCGAACTGAGCGGGGATGAAACGAACCACGTGAACATCCACAGACTGAGAATCTGCGCATAGACGCCCGCCTCCGCCCAGCGCGCGCCAAACACTACGGCGAACAGCTCCGGCCCCGCTAAAGCCAGTATGATGGAGGGGAACAGGCTGATCATGACCAGTCGGCGGAAAACGCCGCCGGTAACCGACGCCAGCCGCTCGCGATCACCGGCCGTCGCCGAGGCGCGCTGATAAAAGACCTGCCCGAGCGACGCGCCAATGAGCGACATCGGCAACTGGATCATCCGGAACGCCAACGCATAGAACCCCACCACCGTCTGCGAGAAAAACGCCGCCAGCATCAAGGCCGGCAACTGCCACGATGCATTGTTCAGCAAGGCGCCCCAGACATCGACCAGCGGAAATTTACGATACCGCGAGATGCATCGGCGTAACGCAGTACCGTTCAGGCTGGCCAAAATAAAGCGCCGTTCATTACGATCTACGCGCGCACCGAGGACGCCGACGGATACGACCTGACCCGCCACCGTGGCGCCGATGAGACTGCCGCCGGTTGCCTGACCGGCCAACCCCGCGCCCAATTTCAGGGATGTCAACGCCAGCGAACCGGTGGCCTGCGCAATGGACACACTGCCAAAGCGTCTCCTGCGCGTGGTCCAGTAGTTCAGCCCGAGGTATGCGCCCGTCATGAGGATCATCGGGGGCGCCAGCCACAGGTAACGCGCCAACTCGGGCGCGTTGAGCCACGCGACCAACACGTCCCGCCCCCACCACGCCCCCAGGGCCGCGACGGCGGAAACCAGCACGGCAAAAAGAAAACAGGCGACGAGCAGATTGGCCGCCTCTTCGTCGCGCTCGGGGAGCATGACGGCCATTTCGTAGCGCAGGCACGCCACGATGCCGAGCAGGGTCGTAATGGAAATGAAGAGCGCTAGGATGCCGTAATCATCCGGCGCATACAGCCGCGTCAGGATCGGCGCGGACAACAGCCCAACCGCCTGGGCAAAGGCCGTGCCGCCGACCAGTTTCAGCACATCGCCGGCAAACGTGCCCGGCCGCTTGTTATGCTCCGCGTGTGTCACGTGGATGCGACGGGCAATCGATTCAACGCGATTGCTGATACCAGTCGATCGTCTTTTTCAAGCCATCCTCGAACGAGGTATGGGAACGGAATCCGAATTCCTCTTCCGCGCGGCTGACATCCAATTTGCGGCGCGGCTGGCCGTTCGGCTGGGACGTATCCCAGCGGATCTCGCCGGTGAAGCCGGTCAGACGGGCAATGGTTTCCGTAAGGTCCTTGATGCTGATCTCGAAAGCGCTTCCGAGATTCACGGGATCCGGCTTGTTGTACTTCTCGGCGGCCAGTACCAACCCTTCCGCGGCGTCCTCCACATAGAGGAACTCGCGCGTCGGGGACCCGTCGCCCCACGCGTCGATATGATCCGCGCCCCGCTCCTTGGCCTCGATGCATTTCTTGATCAAGGCTGGAATCACGTGGGAGCTTTCGGGATCAAAGTTGTCGCGCGGACCATACAGATTCACGGGCAGGAGATAGATGGAGTTGAAACCGTATTGCTGGCGATAGGCCTGTGACTGCACCAACAGCATCTTCTTGGCCAACCCGTACGGCGCGTTGGTTTCCTCCGGGTACCCGTTCCACAAGTCGTCCTCGCGGAACGGGACCGGGGCAAACTTAGGATAGGCGCACACCGTACCCACCGCCACGAATTTCTCCACGCCCGACTCCCAGGCGTGATGCATCAATTGCGCGCCCATCATCAGGTTGTCATAGAAGAATTCGGCGGGATGCGCGCGATTGGCGCCGATACCGCCCACGCGGGCGGCCAGATGAATGATCACGTGCGGGCGGGATTCGCGCATAACCCGCTGGATATTCTCCATGCGACACAAGTCATCCTCCTTGTGGCGCGGGACCGCCACATCCGTCGCGCCGCCGGCCTTGAGCCTATCCACCACGAAGCTTCCAAGGAAACCACCGCCGCCGGTGACCATGACGCGCTTGTCTTTCCAATATCCGCTCATCGCACTCCTCGCTTTCATTTCGCCCCGGCCTTGAACTCGTCGTAGGATTTCTGCCCCTTGGACAGGTCCGCGGGCAAGGTGGCCTCCTCGTCGAGGTCCAGACAGCGCAATACGCCCGGCGACGCTTCCCGGTATCGGTATCCGCTTTCAGGACACTTCATGATGCCCTCCTTGTCCGGATTTTTCAGCATGTGGCCGTGCCGGCTCATCCAGCCGTGCGGCCGCGCCGGATTGCCCATAACCAGGGCGTAATCCGGAACATCCTTCGTCACCACCGAGCCCGCCGCGACAAAGGCGTAACGCCCCACGGTGACCCCGCATACCAGCGTGGCGTTCGCCCCGATGGTACAGCCCCGCCTCAACAGCGTCTTCTCGTACAGGGAATGACGCACCACCTGCGAACGGGGATTGGAAACGTTCGTCAGCACACAGGACGGACCGAGAAACACGTCGTCCTCCACCGTGACGCCGGAATACACGGACACGTTATTCTGAATCTTGACGTTGTCGCCGATGACGGCCCCGCCGTCCACATTGACGTTCTGCCCGATGATGCATCGCGCCCCGATGCGCGCGCCCTTCATCACGTGCGAGTAATGCCAGATGCGCGTTCCGTCCCCGATCTGCGCGCCCTCGTCCACGCAGGCGGTATCGTGGACAAAATAATTGCGCGCCTCTACGGCCGTGCCGGATACCGGCGCCCAGATTCCGTGATTCTGCAGGGAGCGCTGGCAGGATTCCAGTATGCGCAACACCCGCAAACCCTCCTCGCCGTCCGTGATCGGCTGTTTCCGGTCCCGCACGCAATCCAGGAAATGCTGACACTCGCCGCGAAGGGGCTCGCCGCCGTCGATGGCGACGGGTTCCGCCGCCCCCTTAACCGCGGTGGGAATGCGGTTTTTCCATTCCACGCGATGCGGGTACAGCAGGAGCTTGTCGGCCGCCGTATCATCAAAGACCGCCATCTTCTCCGAACCCACCACCACGAAGCGCTGCTCCTTGAACGGGTGCAGCCAGCTCACGAAGATATGGCCTCGCACCCCGCTTGGAAACACGAACTGGCTCATGGTGACGTCCGCCACCTCCTTGTGCAGATAGGCGCTGCCGGAGCACGATACGCTGGACGGCATCTCGCCCAGCAGGGCCAGCATGACGGAGATATCATGCGGCGCGAAACTCCACAGGATATTTTCCTCCGTCCGGATCTTTCCGATATTCAGCCGATTGGAATAGACATACTGGATATAGCCGAGCTGGCCGTCGGCAACCAGTTTCTTCAGCGTCGTGACGGCGCCGTGATAGCGCAGGATATGGCCAACCATCAGGACGCGTTTATGCTCCGCCGCGAGCGAAACCAAGCGCGACCCGTCCCGGGCCGACAGGGCCAGCGGCTTTTCCACAAACACATCTTTCCCCGCCTTCAACGCCTCGGCCGTCAGCGCGGAATGCGTCACGGCCGGCGTCGCGATGACGACGGCGTGAATCGCCTCGTTCTTCAGGACATCCTCGAAGGTGGAGATCGTCTGAACGCCCGGATACTGCTGGCTGAACGCCTTCAGGACCGCCGGATTCTCCTCGCAAATGGTATGCAACGCGCCCAGCTCGCTGAAGTTGCGAACCAGGTTCTTGCCCCAGTACCCGGCGCCGACCACCGCCACGTTGGTCTTCATGAATAGAACTCCTTGATGCTCGCCACGACATAGGCCGCCTGTTCGTCGGTCAGTTCGGGATAAATCGGCAGCGCCAGGGTTTCCGCCGCCGCCTTCTCGCTCTCGGGCAGGTCGCCCTTCGTATAGCCGAGATACGCAAAACATTCCTGGACGTGCAACGGCACCGGATAATAGATCTCCGTGCCGATCTGCTTCTGCTTCAGGCGCCCCTGCAACGCGTCGCGATCGCGAACCCGGATCACGTACTGGTTGTAGATGTGACGATAGTCGGCGGCGGCGGGGATCGACGGCGTGGTCACCGCCTCCTGCAGACCAGCGTCGGCGATCAGTTGATTGTAGCGGGCGGCATTGTTCTGGCGCGCGCGGCTCCAAGCGTCCAGGCGCGGCAGTTTCACATTGATGACGGCCGCCTGCAACGCGTCGAGCCGGAAGTTCCCCCCGATGAACTTGTTGTAGTATTTCGGCTTCATGCCGTGATTGCGAAACGTCTTCAGTCGCTCGGCCCGGGCATCATCCTGCACCACGACCATACCGCCGTCTCCGGCGCCGCCGAGATTCTTCGACGGAAAGAACGAGAAACATCCGTAATCGCCCACCGACCCGGCGCGACGACCCTTGTATTCCGATCCAATCGCCTGGGCGGCGTCCTCAATCACAATCAAGTTGTGTTTGCGCGCGATGTCCATGATCGGGTCCATATCCGCCATGAGCCCGTACAGATGGACCGCCATGATGGCGCGGGTTTTATCGGTGATATGGGCATCGATGGCGGAAGGCGAGATATTGTAGGTAACGGGATCGATATCCACATAAACCGGACGCGCCCCGGTTCGCGCGATCGAGCCGCCCGTCGCGAAGAACGTGTACGGCGTGGTAATGACCTCGTCGCCGGGGCCGATGCCCTCGGCCATCAAGGCGATCAACAGAGCGTCCGTGCCGGAGGAAACGCCGCATCCGTGTTTGCACTGAGAATAGTCGGCCACCGCGCGTTCACACGCCTCCACTTCGGGCCCGAGAATGAAGTACTGCGAGTCGAACACCTTCTGCACGGCGGAATCGACCTCGCCCTTGATCTGTCGATACTGAGCCTTCAAATCCAGCAATGGCACCTGCATACCTTGTCCTCGCTTTCGTGTGGGTTACTTGAGTAATAGCCGGAGTATGGAATTATTCCAGATAAATTGCGCGCGATCCCGGAAGGTGCGGAGTTTCTTGATGCGCTGTTGCGCAAACCGCCAATCTTCGTCGCCCTTGCCGCCCCGTTTCGTCACCTTCTGATTGACCAGCTTCTCCGACTCATCCAGGAAGGCGTCGGTCACCTCCATGCGCCGCCCGATCATGTCCAGCAGGGCGCGGCGGATGATGCGTCCGAAATCCTCGGTGGCTTCGTAGTAGTCGCGGCGCTCGCCCTTGACCCACACGCGGCGGAGGGCGCCCCACTGCTCGAGTTGGCGGACGCACATGCTGGCGCTGCCCTTGCTGATGCCGAGCACTTCGGTGAGATCGGTCAGGGACTGCGGACGCGGACTGAAATAGATATGGGCGAAGATCTGGCCCAATGCGCGGCCGGCGCCGGCGGATTGGGTGATCTGTCCCGCCGTTTCGGCGAAACGCTCGCGTAGTTGATCCAGTTCGGTCATGGGAGGGAGGAGGGTGTTCAGTGTTCAGTGTTCAGTGTTCAGGAAAGAGAGAACGAACCACGGATATACACGGATGGACACCGATATGAATGAATTTCCAATGATCGGAAGTTTGTTCGGCCTGAACACTGAACACTGGTTCCCGAACACTTCCGCCGCAGACTTCGTCCCCGTCACGTCCCGGCGGGGAACGATCAGTTTGTTCAATTCATATTGAACGTACCATACGCCCCGTAATGCGCAAGCTGAAAATGCGGGCCGGTCAGGGGGCGGGCGCCTTATCGTTCCGCTGCTGGATCAGGCGGCGCAACGTGCGGATATTGTTGTCTATCAACGGGTCATCG
This sequence comes from uncultured Verrucomicrobiota bacterium, assembly GCA_964425945.1. Lineage (GTDB taxonomy): Bacteria > Verrucomicrobiota > Kiritimatiellia > SLAD01 > SLAD01 > CAYRPR01. The sequence goes on from CAYRPR010000028.1 coordinate 6,569, forward strand.
CTGAATGTCCGCGCCTCCAGAAAAACCTCCAGCGCCTCTTCATAGCGGCCCATCTGGCGCAGTTGCAGACCCAACTGAATCGGGAAGAAGGCGTCGTAGCGCCAGTAGTCCGACGCTTGCCGGAGATACGCCAGCGACCGCTCCTCGTCGCCCAGTTGGTAGTACGCCTTCCCCAATCCGTACACCGCATGCATGTCCTGCGGGTTCAGGGCCAGGGCTCGCTCAAACGACGCCAGGGCTTGATGCAATCGCTGTTCCTTGTACTCCTGATCCACGGACCAGAACCCCCGGCGACGATAGAGGTTGCCCAGCTCCAAATGGGCAAGCCAGTTTCCGGGATCCAGCCGGATAACCCGTTCATACGTGGCTTCAGCGGCATTCCAGTCCAGCTGTTTGACTTGCTTCTCCCCTTGCCGCATCAGGACATCCGAAGCCGTCAGCTGCACCGACATCAGCGTGGCCATCACCGTCAGCACCAACAGCGGCAAGCTGATCAGAGCCCATCCCGCCGGCGTCACCTTGCGCGAGGTCAGATCGCCGGACGCGTACAGGCTCGCCATCACAACCCCCGCAAACAGGAACAGCAAATGGTTGAGCGCGAAGACGTGATAATTGAAGTCGAAGAAGGCGTGGCCCATGGACGCCACGAGGGCGCCGACCAGGCCGGCGATCAGATAGGCGTCGCGCTCCCGGGAGATCTTCCGGTAGAAGATCAGCAGGCGCAGGAGACACCATGCCAGTGCCGCGCCGAGCAGGATCGCCCCCACCACCCCGTAGTCCGACGCCAGATGCAGATACTCATTGTGCGCGAAGGTCAGCCACAGGTCCGACGGCCAACTCTTGTGCGGCGGGTGCATCCACCGGTAACTGCCCGGACCATGGCCCAGGACGGGCTCGGACTTTATCATCTGGAGGGTATCTTTCCACATGAGGATGCGGTGTCCGGCCGTGCCCTTCACGGCCAGACCATCCGACACGCGCTGTTTGAACATCGGCGACGCCACCCACAGGGCGCCGAAAAGCAGAGCGAACATCAACGGCACCAGCACCAGCGACATCAGGAAGCGGCGCAGGTTGCGCCGCCAGAGAACCATCCAGCATACGACGCTCAGACCCAGGGTGGCGCCGACCCAGCCGCTCCGCGACTCCGACAGGAACAGCACCGGGAGAAAGAGGACGAGTCCGTACCCGCCGAGCAGGCGCAGAAAGACGCCGGCGGACGGCATGGCGACAAGGCAGGCCGCCAGACAGATCATCGTGCCCATGTACGCGCCGAGATGCGCGGGCGCCATGAAGGTGCCGCTGGCGCGCATGCCGTATTGCTCGTGTCGCTCCATGTTCAGCACCATGGTGGATCCCTGCGCGTGTTGAATGATCGCGTACCAAGCCACCAGCGTGCCGAGGAAAAGCGGGATGCCGACGAGGAACCGCCATCGCTTGTACCGGGACGCGAACTCGGTCCACGCCCAGTACGCGCCGATGTAGCTGGCGATCTTGAGCAGTTCGACCCGCGCCTCGTAGGGTACCGCCGCAAAGGGCGTGACCAGCACGGCGTAGAGGAAGAAGATCAGCAACAGCAAGCCCGAAACCGGCGTGCGGATCTCCATCAACTCGCGATCCAGAAAGGGCCGGATCAGAAACAGCGCGATGCCGGGAAATACCAGCGCCATCAGCACGCCGGCCGACCAGTTGCGGACCGCGCCGAACAGGATCACGCCCAGTGTGGAGCCGGCCAACAGCAGGGCCATCGCCGTCCATTCATAGATCGATCGGCGGATGGAGATGGGGCGGGCGTGACGGCGACGGCGACGGGGTTCCGAGTGCGTCCTGGAAGCGCCGGCCATATACCCCCCTACCACACACTTCGAGGAACGACGATCACATCGCCGGCCTTGACATCAATATCACGCGTCGGATACCGCTCAAACTCCCGCGCGTTGTATTCGCTGGCCTTGTCGTCGCGAATTACATTAACGCGCCTGGGGTTCGCGTATTCCGTATAGCCACCGGCCGCGGCGACGGCCTGCAACAGTTTGAGCCCGGTGATCACGGGATACCGGCCCGGTTGGCGAACCTCGCCGCGGATGAAGTAGCTTTGAGCCGGAATCACCACGATGGGCGTGACCTGTCGATAGATCTGGTTGTCGATATAGGCCCGCTGGATCTCGCGTTGCAGTTCAAACGCATTCTTGCCGGCCGCCTCGATCGGATCGATGAACGGGAGGGAGATGTATCCCCGCTCATCCACTTTGATTTCAAACTTCTCCGGGTCGGGAATGCCGCGCAATTCGATCAGAACCGGGTCATTGGCGCGCAGGCGATAAGTCGGGATATCGGCGTAGACATCCAACGGAGGTTCCAGGGCGGTCGGGCGCGCGGCGACGGGAGCCCGCTCATTGCGCACCGGGGCTCGACCGGACTCCTCGTGCACCGGTTCGCTGAGCCGCGCGCGGGCGGGCACCGTCTCCGACGAGGAGCCGAACACCGATCTTCGCGCGGGCGCGGCCGACGGATAGACGACCTGCTCGTCGTCGGTCAATTCGGCGGATGCGCGCAACGGGGGGGTCTGAACCGCGGGTGCGGAGCGACGGGGATTCATGCATCCGGACCACCCCGCGACGAGGACAGCCCAGACGATTAACACGGGATATATTCTTTTCATACGACGGATCTGCAATGGCGTTCGGGGTGGCTAAAAGGAATCGGAGCGCTTGCCCTGCGCGACCAGCGCGTCGGGTTTGGCCTTCGGGTCCTCAATCTGGCTGTAGTGAGAGTAGTAGGAATGGTAGTAGTAATAGTAATCGTCGCGCATGATGTTGATGTTGTTCAGCACGACGCCGATGGTGTTCGCCCCCACGTTTTCGAGGATGCGGCGCGCGCGGGACGACATGGCGCGCGGATACTTGCGATACTGCACCACGAGCAACACGCCGTCCACTTCGCTGGCCAGGATGGACGCGTCGCTGACGCCGACGATCGGCGGCGAATCGAAGAACACGTAGTCGTAACGCGCTTTCAGGTTCTTGATGAGCTCCCGCATGCGCTGGGATTCGAGCAGGCCGACGGACGAGCGCGGCAGCTTGCCGCTGGGCAGGAAATGCAGGTTGGGCACGGAGGTCGCCTTGATGGTCTCCTCGATCGGCACATCGCGCAACAGCACGTTGGTCAGACCGAAGTTGTTGGACATACCCAGGAAGGTGTGCTGAACCGGCCGGCGGAGGTCGGAGTCGACAACCAGCACCTTGTCGCCCATTTGCGCGCAGACAAAGGCCAGGTTGAACAGCGTGGTGGACTTGCCCTCGCCGACGCCGCCGCTGATGAAGGTGAACGCGCCGCCCAGCAATCCCTTGTTCGTAAACTGCAGGTTGGTGCGCAACACGCGATACGCTTCGGCGTGCGGGCTGTCGGGCCCCTCCTCGATCAGCGGTTTGACCTTCTGCGGAATCACGCCCAGCACCGGCAAGCCGAGATGCTGCTCGACGTCGTCCACCGTCTTCACGGAGGTGTCGAGATACTCGATGAAGTACGCCAGGCCGACCCCGGCGCCCAAGCCGACGAGCACGCTCAGGATGATGTTCAGCATGTAGTTGGGTTTGACCGGGCGCGACTGCGCCTCGGCGTGATCGACGATCTCGACCGGGGTGCGGGGAATCTCCAGCTCGATGCCTTCCTGCGTGATGCGGGCGCGCACGGCGTCGTACAGGGCGCGCTGGGTACGCACCTCGCGCTCAGCCTTCTCAAACGGCAGGAACCGCTCCCGCTCCGACTCGATATCGGCCTGCCGCGCCATCTCGAGTTCCTCCTCGACGGCGTTGAACTTGGCGAGGGCCACCTCGTAATCGGCGCGCAAGCCCTCCTTCAACCCGGCGAGGGCGTCGTCGATCTGTTTGCGCAATTCATTGCGGCCCGCCTCCATCCGGCGGACTTCGGGATGGTTCTGCCCGTAGTTTTCGAGCAGGAGGCTCAGATTCAATTCGGCGTCGATCAACTGCCGGCGCAGATTGGCCAGCGCGGGATCGTTGACGATGTAGGTGGAGGCCGTCAGCAGCTCATCCCCTTCAAGGTTCTGCAGCTGGTCATAGCGCGCCTTGCGCACCAGCATGTCGACGCGGGCCGCGACGCGGTCCGACTCGAGCTGTTGCAGGCGGATCTTGTCGGACTGAATGGCCGCGGACCCGCGCGCGCCGCCGATCATGGCCACACCCAGTTCCTGACGCACGCGCTCCAACTCGTCTTCGGCCTCTTCCAGTACGGTCTTGCGTTTCTGCAACTCGTTTTCCATGGCGTCCAGACCGCGCCGCGTCGTTCGGCGCTGCACCGACAGCCGGTACTCGCGGTAGACTTCGGCCACGTGCTGGGCGATGCGCGCCGCTTCGGACGGGTCGGTACGGTACACGCGGATGGCGATCAGGCTGGTATCCCGATGCTGCTCAACGCTCAGACTGCCGGCGAGGATCCGGTGGGTGTGCTCGAGCGACAGGCGGCTCCCGTCGCTGGTCATTTCCTTGCCCCACTCCTCCTGCAGGTTCAGGTCCCGGATGACCTGGTAGAGAATCGCCTTGGACTTGATGATCTCAAACTGGGTCCGCATGAAGAACGGATTGTAGGTCGGCGTCAACTGCCGCTGAAACACATCCACGTCCAGCGCGTCCTGCTGAATCTGCAGGCGGCATTCCGCGACATAGATCTTGGGCAGTGTGAACGTGTAAGCGGCGCCGGTGATGCCGATCAGCAGAGTAACAGCCAGGATGATTTCCTTGCGGGCGCGAATGACGCGCCAGTAGTCGAGGAAATGCAGTGAACTTTCTTGCTGTGGCTGATCCATGGATAGTCCTTACTGTAACCGCGCCGACAGGATAAACCGCTCCTGCCGGCACATGGGAAAACGACCCGCGGTGGTCTCACCCGGCTCGAACACGCTTCACGGGTTCCGCGACGATTCTAGAGCTGGGTCTTCCAACCTAC
>CAYRPR010000029.1:0-7573 GCA_964425945.1 uncultured Verrucomicrobiota bacterium
CTGGAAAAATCCATCAACAAGCGGCCCGGCAGCGACGAAAATGCGCGCGCCTATCACTATCTCGGCATGGTAGCCTGGAAACTCGACGACCGGCCGGCGGCGATAGCCGCCTTCGAGGAGGCGCGCCGCTTGGACAGTCGCTTGTTCGAGGCCGTCTACAATCTGGGCGTGCTGCAGCATCAGGCCGGCGACCTGGCGCGCGCGCGCACCTATCTCAATGAAGCGGCCCAGATCGATGCACGCGATCCGCGTCCGCTGGAGTATCTGGCGTCCATGGCGACGCAGAACCAGCGATGGACCGAGGCGCGTCGCATCCTGTACGACGCGATGTCGCGGGCGCCGCAATCGGCGCGCATTATGACCGCGTTGGCCCTGGTGGACCTGCACGACAGCGGCGAGCCAGCCGCCGTGTCCTACCTGATGCAGGCCTTGGAGCGTGACCCCAACTATCCGCCGGCCCTGTACAACCTGGCCGCGATCTATGAGACGTGGCCGGGGCAGGAGGATCAGGCGCGTTCCTTCTATGAACAGTACCTCAAAGTGGCGCCGGAAGGCGAGCGGGCCGAGGCCGTGCGGCGCGCGTTGAAGCGTTTGGACGGAGTCGAGGAGCCGGAACCGGCGACCGAGGAAGTCGCCGAACCGGCGCCGCCCCCCCGCGCGCTGACCATCGAAGATTTGCTCGCGGAGGCACGCCGGCAGGCGCACGCCGGCAATATCGCGCAGAGCGTCGGCCTGTGCATGCGGGCGGCCGCTCAGGCTCGTCAGCAGGAGCGCGCGGACTGGGAAGAGCGCGCCCTGCGCGTGGCCGTGGAGATTGCGCCGGAGCAGGCGCGCACCCACATGGCACTGGGACGTTTTCAACTGGCGCAGGACCAGCCGGATGACGCGCGGGCGTCCTTCCGGCGGGCCGTGGAACTGGAGCCGGACTCATCGTCGGCGCACATCGCGCTGGCGGAAACCGCCGCGGCGGCCGGGGAGTACGACGAGGCGCTCGTATCCCTGCGCGCCGTGGTGGCCGCCGAACCGCAGAATCCGGACGCGCTCTGGGCGCTGGCGGCCCTGTACGACACGACGCTCTCCCTCACCAACCAGGCGGTTCAGGTCTATCGCACGTTCCAGCGATCGTTTCCGACGGACCTGCGCGCACAGCGCGCCCGGCAGCGGGTCGACGAGTTGGCGCCCGCGACCGCCCCTTCGCCTGTTCCCGCGGAGACACGCGCGCCGGCCCCGGCGCCCGCTGCGCCCGTCTCGCCCGAGCGTGCCCAGAACGCCATTCAAGCGTACAATCGGGGCGTGACCTACCAACAGCGCGGGGATTGGGATAATGCGATTTTTCATTACCGCCGCGCGATCGAGCACAATCCGGATTTCGCCATGGCGCATTATTACCTCGGGGCGGTGTACTGGTTGAAGGGCGAGTACGACCCGGCCCGGCAATCCTATGAGCGAACGCTCCGGATACAGCCGGACATGACGACGGCGCGCTATAATCTCGGGTTGCTGTTGCGCGAAATGGGCGACGCGCGGGGTGCGCACACGCACTTGCAGGCGGTGTCGGAGGCGGAGCCGGAAAACGCGCTGGCGCATTACGCGCTGGGCTTGCTCTATGCGGAACGGCCGGCCACGCACGACCGGGCGCGTCGTCACTACCGCCGGTTCCTTGAGTTGGCGCCGAACGATCCCGCCGCGCCCGCCGTTCGTCAATGGCTGGACCAGCCGTAGCCTGCGTGGCCGGCGCCAATCCGTCCGTCCACCCGGCCGCACGCGTGCGTGACGCCCCTCCATGAACCTGTCACTTTTCATGACGATCGGCGTTAAATATGACAGGTCAGCGGAAGGAACGGGGATCACGCGGTGGCGGCGACGGCGTGGCGCGGGGCCGCGCGCGCGGGGAAGCTCCGCCGCCCATTGTTCCGGCCGCTGAAGCGGCGGCAGGGCTCACTGCGGACCGACACATAGACGCTGTTCTCCCCGAGCAGTTCCTCCAGCCCCTGCACCAGCGTCTCGCTCGGGTCCACCGTGTACGCTCGATCGGTATCGATGAAAATCTTCTCGCCGTTCGGTGACAACAGGCAGATGCGCAACGGCGTCTGGCCGGGATTGCGCCGGATCACATCCTTGATCTGCTGCAGCTTGCCCTCGTCCAGTCCCGCCGTCGGCAAGTGCAGGCTGACATTCTGCGTGAAATACTGGTGAACCTCCGCCAGCGGATAGATTTCGATCGCCTTGATCTTCAGATCGTCATCGCGCGTCAGCTCGCCGCAGATCATCACCGGCGCATTCTCCTTCAGATAAACGCCGTATTCACGGAAGGTCTGGGGAAACGCCAGCACCTCAACCGATCCGGCCAGACTCTCCAGGCGGAAAATGGCAAAGGGCTCCTGGGTCTTCTTCGAAAAGCGTTTATGGTAATGCGTCACCAGGCCGCCCACGCGCGTGATCGTGCCCGGTTCGACGTCCGGAAGCGCCACCATGCGAACCAGGGCAAATTTGTTGAGGGTCCATTCATGCTCGGTCAGCGGATGTCCGGAAATATAGAAGCCAAGCAGTTCCTTCTCGTGCGTCAGCATCTCCGTCGCGGACCACGGGTCCGCATGGGGCAGTTCCTCGGACAGCTCGCCTTTCTCCTCGGCGCCCAGCATGTCGAAGAGCGAGGTCTGGCCGGTCTGGCGGTCGCGCATCTGATCGGCGGCGCGGGCCAGCGCGAAGTCGATGCCCGCGTAGAGTCGTCCGCGCGTCATGCCGCAGAAATCAAATGCCCCGCACTTGATCAGACTTTCCACCACTTTGCGGTTCACCAGGTTCGTACTCATCCGGGAACAGAAATCCACCAGACCCTTGAACGGCCCGCGCGCCTGGCGCTCCTCGACAATCGCCTCCACCGCGGATACGCCGACATTCTTGACGCCCGCCAGGCCGAATCGGATGCCCTTGCCTTCGGGACGGAACCGCACGCCGCTCTGGTTGACGCTCGGGGGCAGGACTTCCAGGCCCATCGTCTGGCATTCGGAAATGAACACCGGCAGTTTGTCCGCATTCCCCATGTCGCAGGACAACAACGCGGCCATGAATTCCGATGGATAATGCGCCTTCAGATACGCGGTCTGGTACGACAGGATCGCATACGCGGCGCTGTGTGATTTGTTGAAGCCGTATCCCGCGAAGCGCTCAATGTTGTCGAAGATGCGCTCGGCGATCCGGGCCGGGATATGGTTGACCTTCGCGCACCCGTTCACAAAGGCCTCGCGCTGGGTGACCATCTCCTCCTTGATCTTCTTGCCGATGGCGCGGCGCAACAGGTCGCCCTGGCCCAGCGAAAAACCGGCCAGCACATTGGCCGCGCGCTGCACCTGTTCCTGATAAAGCATGACGCCGTACGTTTCCTTCAGGATCGACTCGAGCAGGGGGTGCTCATACTTGATCTTGACCTTGCCGTGCTTGCGGTTGACGTAGTCATCCAGCATGTTCATCGGGCCGGGCCGATACAACGCGATCATCGCGATCAGTTCCTCGAACTTGGTCAGCCCGATGCGGCGCAGGAGGTCGCGCATGCCCTTGCTTTCGACCTGGAACACGCCGACGGTATCGCCCCGGTTCAACAGGGCGAAGGTCAATTCATCATCCATCGGGAGGGCGTCGAGATCGATGGTGCGGCCGGTCGTCTCGCGGATTTTCTCGAGCGCCTCCTGGATGACCGTCAGCGTTTTCAGCCCGAGGAAGTCCATCTTGAGCAGGCCGATCATCTCGAGCGGCTTCATCTCGAACTGCGTGACGACCTGGCTTTCCTTGTCCACCGCCAGCGGGATGATCTCGATGAGCGGTTTCTCGCCGATCACCACGCCGGCCGCGTGCGTGCCCTGATTGCGCGGGAGCCCTTCCAGCACGGTGGCGTACTTCATGATGCGCCGGGCGTGCTCCTCGCGCTCGGTGGCCTGCTTGAGCTCCGGGTTCTCGGCCAGCGCGCGATCGAGCGTCATGTTGGGATCTTCCGGCACCATCTTGGCGAGCCGGTCGCATTCGGCGTAGGGGATCTCCAGCACGCGCCCGATATCCCGCAAAACCGTCTTGGCGCCCAGCGTGCCGAAGGTCACGATCTGCGCGACGCTGTCGTGGCCGTACTTCTGTTTCACGTAGTCGATGACCTCGCCGCGGCGCGATTGGCAGAAGTCGATATCGAAATCCGGCGGCGACACGCGTTCCGGATTCAGGAACCGCTCGAAGATCAGGTCATAGTGCAGGGGATCGATGCCGGTGATGCCGAGCGCGTACGCCACAATGCTGCCGGCGCCCGATCCGCGGCCCGGGCCCACCGGGATATGATGATCGCGCGCAAAGCGGATGAAATCCCAGACGACGAGGAAGTAGTTGATGAACCCGGTGCGCTCGATGACGTCGATCTCGTGACGATACCGCTCGCCGATGACTTTCTCGCGGTCATTGCGCGGATGGTCCACGTCCTCGATGCCGTACCGGTCTTTGAGTCCGTCGCGGATCAGCGCGCAGAGGTACTCCTTCGACGAGGTTCCCTTCGGCACCTGGTAGATGGGGAAGTGCAGGGTGCCCTCGAGATCCAGTTTGACGTTGCAGCGTTCGGCGATGAGCGCCGTGTTCGAGCAGGCTTCGGGCGTTTCCTTGAAGAGCGCCCACATCTCGGCCGGGCTCTTCATATAGAACTCGTTCGACGTGTACCGCATCCGCTTGGGATCGCTCATGACGGTCTGGGTCTGCAGGCAGAGCATGATTTCGTGCGCTTCCGCGTGCTCCTTCTTGAGGTAGTGCACGTCGTTCGTGGCGATCAGGGGCAGGCCCGTCTTGCGCGCGATCTCGAGGATGCCCTCGTTGACGATGCGTTGTTCGCGGATGCCGTGATCCTGCAGTTCGAGGAAGAAATTGTCGCGCCCCATGATATCCGCATAGGTGCCCGTGAGTTCCAGCGCGCCGGGCATGTCGCCCTGCAGGATGCGTTGCGGAATCTCGCCCTTGAGACAGGTCGACGTGGCGATCAGTCCCTTGCTGTGCCGGGCGAGCAGTTCGCGATCGATGCGCGGCTTGTAGTAGAACCCTTCCAGATGCGCGTGCGAGATCAGGCGCACGAGGTTGGCGTAGCCTTCCTCGTTCTCCGCGAGCAGCAGCTGGTGATAGGACTGGCTCTTCCCGCCCGCGGTTCGCTGCCGCTCATGCATACTGCCCTCGGCCAGGTAGGCCTCGCATCCGATGATCGGCTTCACGCCGGCCGCTTTGGCCTGCTTGTAGAAATCGACGATGCCGTACAACACGCCGTGATCGGTGATCGCGACGGACGACATCCCGAGTTCCGTCGCCGTGGACATGATCTTGCTGATCGGGCACAGGCCATCCAGCAGGCTGTATTCGGTGTGAAAATGCAGATGGACGAATGGCTGTTTGCTCACGTTGCTTCCCCGATAAAGATCGCTGGGGCGATTATATCGGAAGTGAAAACGCGATGCCAAGAAAGAGTGCAAAAAAAACGCGCGCGCTCATTGCAGTTCGCGTTGTTTCGTTTCCACGACGAGATGTTGAACACGCTGGAATCGATCCATCACGGCGTCAACGCTTTCGCGCTCCGCGCCGGTGATCAGGGTCATGCCGGTCGGGCGCGACAGGCGAATGACGTGCCGCCGCCGTCGCGGCGCGAAGTCTTTGACAGGTGCGATCATACGATGACATGTTACGCGCGGCGGGCCGCCGATCGAACAATAAAATCCGTCGATCGGCGCTTTTTTCCAAAAAATACCGAATTTGCCTTGCACAAGTTGCCCGTACAGGCCATATTCCCGGGCCTTTAACCCTGAGTACGCGCCGACGCGTCGGGGGCCTGTTGGAGGGTTAACCCCTTTATGTTCCCATACGGGACCGGACTGCACACAGCGAGATTAAGCGGAGGTCGTTCATGGCGAGAAAGTTCCCCATGTCGAAAATAAGAAATATCGGCATCATGGCGCATATTGATGCCGGCAAGACTACGGTCAGCGAGCGCATCCTTTTCTATTCGGGAAAGACCCATAAACTCGGCGAAGTGCATGACGGCGCCGCGACGTTGGACTGGATGGAGCAGGAACGCGAGCGCGGCATCACGATCACATCCGCCGCCACATCCACCGAATGGCGCGAACATGCGATTTCGTTGATCGATACGCCTGGCCACGTGGACTTTACGGTTGAAGTGGAGCGCAGTCTGCGCGTGCTGGACGGGGCCATTGCGCTCTTTTGCGCCGTGGCGGGGGTCCAGCCGCAGTCCGAGAAGGTCTGGCTGCAGAGCGAGAAGTATAACGTCCCCAAGATCGCCTTTATCAACAAGATGGACCGGGTGGGGGCGGATTTCTTCAGCGTGGTGCAGGAGATCCAGGAGGAATTTCAGGCCAACGCCGTACCGGTGGTCGTTCCGATCGGGCAGGAGGAAGCGTTCCGGGGGATCATCGACCTGATTACGATGAAGGCGGTTTACTACGATGAAACGTCTTTCGGACTGTATTTCCACGAAGAGGATATTCCCGCCGACAAGATGGACAAGGCCAACAAATGGCGCGCCAATCTCGTCGAGAAATGCGCCGAGCAGGACGATGCCCTGCTGGAGAAGTTCCTCGAAACCGGCGATCTGACCACGGATGAAATCTGGGCGATCCTCCGCAAAGCCACCATCGCGCGTCGGGTGGTGCCGGTCTACTGCGGTTCGGCCTTCAAGAACAAGGGCATTCAACGCCTGCTGGACGGGGTCGTGCACCTGTTGCCCGCGCCCAACGAAATCCCGCCGATCATCTGCTCAACCGACGAGACGCGCCAGAAAATGCGCAAGCCGGACGATTCGGAGCCGTTCTCCGCGCTCGCCTTCAAGATCGTGGCGGACAAACACATGGGCAAGCTGACCTATATCCGCATCTACTCCGGCACCTTGACCAGCGGAAGTACGGTCTATAACAGCACCCGTGATAAGAATCAGCGCGTCGGCCGTATTTTGCGCATGCACGCCAATCGGCAGGAAGCGCTGGATTCGGCCCATACGGGCGATATCGTCGCGGTCGTGGGCTTGGCTGAAACCAAGACCGGCGACAGCCTCTGCACGAAGGATAATCCCATTCATCTCGAGGCCATCGAATTCCCGGCGCCCGTGATCTCGATCAGCATCGCGCCCCATGCGCAGGCCGACAACGAGAAACTGAGCGAGGCCCTTCAACGACTGGCGGACGAGGATCCGACCTTTGTGGTCTCGTTCGACCAGGAAACCAGCGAAACGATCATCTCGGGGATGGGTGAATTGCACCTCGAAATCATCGTGGACCGCATCAAACGCGAATTCAATGTGCAGGCCGATGTCGGCCGGCCGGAAGTGGCCTATCGCGAAACGGCCACGCGCAAGGTCGAGGGCGTGTACAAGCACATCAAGCAGTCCGGCGGCCGAGGTCAGTATGCGCATGTCGTCATGACGCTCGAACCCCTTGACCCGGGATCGGGATTCGATTTCGTCAACAAGATCGTGGGCGGACGTATTCCGACGGAATACATTCCCTCCGTCGAAAAGGGCGTGATCAAGGCCATGACCTCGGGCCCGTACGCG
>CAYRPR010000029.1:7583-8004 GCA_964425945.1 uncultured Verrucomicrobiota bacterium
GGTTGTCGATATGCGCGTGGAACTAGTGGACGGATCATACCACGACGTGGATTCCAGCGATTTTGCCTTCCAGGAGGCGGGCCGCGCGGGATTCAAGGAAATGTTTCTCAAGACCAACCCGGAACTGCTGGAACCGGTCATGTCGGTTGAAGTGACGACCCCGGAGGACTATATGGGGCCGGTGACCAGTTCCATCTGCCAGCGTCGGGGTCGGATTGAATCCATGGACTCCATCAAGGGAAGTAAACTGGTCCGCGGCATGGTGCCGCTGAGTGAGATGTTCGGGTATTCCAACACCTTGCGCACCCTGACTCAGGGGCGTGCATCCTTCAGCATGCACTTCGAGCACTATGAGGCCGTGCCGTTCGCCTTGGCCGAACAGATCGTCAAGAAGCGCCGCGAGGAGAACAAGGTCCGCTAA
>CAYRPR010000029.1:8014-11472 GCA_964425945.1 uncultured Verrucomicrobiota bacterium
TTGTCGCTCAGTGGATTATACATAAACGGGCAAACCCGTCCTTAATGGCTTGAAACCTTCTCTCGTTTGTGAAAAAGTGATAGGTATATGGCAGAGAATGCGACATCCGTCTCATTGTTGATCCTGAGTATTCATCAGGAAATGGGTGAGAACTTCGTGCAGGACGTGTGCGGCGCCGCCGGATCGTCGGCGACGATTGAAATCAACGACAGCGCCGTCCATATGGACGTGCTCGCCGGCGACCCCCGCCTGAACGCGGCCTGGGACGATACGCTGAAGAAGGCGCATGCCATTGTCATCCTCGTCCGCTTCCTCGATGTGATCTCCCTGGACAAGATCAAGGCCATCTATCGCCGCATCCCCGGCGACAAGACCGTGCCGTTGGGCATCATCATTGTGCGCGAAAACGGCGAAGCCGATTTCAAGATCAGTTGCCCGGTCTGCGGCCAGAAGCTGTGGGTGCGTGATGCGGATTCCGGCAAGCGCGGTCGTTGCCCCAACTGCAAGAAGGCCTTCCCGCTTCCGGACCAGGTGGCCCACATCAAGGGACAGTTGGCGTTGGCGGACACGGTGCCGGTGGTCAAAGTGCCGCGCGGCAATACCGAAGCCGCCCGCCAGGCCGTCCTGCAACTGGTCGGACAGATTTCCTCCGACGGCCTCGTCGAACATCCGGATCTGGATCAGGACGTCCTCAAGCAGGCGACCATCCGCGTTCAGATCAATCCGGATGATGTCTAGCCCGCATAGCTGACTGAGACGAAATGCGGTAATTTCGAAATGCGAATTTCGAAATCCGAAACAAACCCGATTGTTCCAATGCACGAAGCGGCCGATGCCGCAGGCTGTTTCTATTTCGAATTTCGATATTCGGATTTCGAATATTACTTCTTGGGTGGTATTTCCCGTCCCAGTTTTTCCAGCACGGCCTTCATGTCTTCCCAGACATCCTTCTTGCCGGCCGGATTGCGCAGGAGATAGGCGGGGTGGTAGGTGGGCATGGTGTCGATCCCCTCGAAGGACATCCACGTGCCGCGCAGTTTGGTGATGCCGGTCTGGGTGTCGAACAGTCCCTTCACGGCGGTCGCGCCGAGACACACGATGATCTTCGGTTTGAGCAGGGCGATCTGTTCGCGCAGATAAGGAAGGCACGCGTTCATTTCGTCGGGAAACGGCGTGCGATTGCCCGGCGGCCGGCATTTCACGATATTGCCGATCCAGACGTCCTCGCGGCGATAGCCCATGGCCTCGATGATCTTGGTGAGTAACTGCCCGGCGCGTCCGACGAAGGCCAGGCCCTGTCGATCTTCGTCCGCGCCCGGACCTTCGCCGACAAACATGATCTCGGGCGTCGTCGATCCCTGGCCGGGCACGGTCTTGGTGCGTGTCTCGCACAACGGGCATTTCGTACAAGCCGCGACCCGCGCGGCGATGTCCGCGAGCGAATCCGGGGTGGCGGGGGACAACGCGGGAGCCGGCGCCGGCTCGGGCGACGATGGCGAGGGACGCGCGGGATGAATCTCGATCTGGCTGATTCCTTCGCTCTGCTGAAGCTGGAGATACTGCGCCGTGGCGTCCAAGATCCGGGTCAGCGATTCCGCCGGATTACGCGTTGATTCTCCCGTACTCATGTCACCCACATTAAGGATATTTGCCGGATCGTCAACCCTGCGCGCGCAAGGAGTCGAAAGGGACTCGGGCGATGTCCGAGCTATGGCTCCTGGAATTCGGGTAGCATGATCAAGTCGGTGACGCCGGGATCGACGCCCTGCTGACTCAACAGGGTGGTTATTTGTCCCCGATGATGGGTTTGATGATTGAAGAAGTGGGCGATCGCGAACCACATCGGATATTGTCGCGGCTGTGGGCTGACGATACCCGTGTAGGAAAGCGTGCGCGCGACCATCTCGTCGGTAAGGTCTCCGGCCCAATCCACGATCCGTGCGTCCTCCTTTTCCCTTTCGACCCGGAGTTCCTGGAAATCCGAATACAGTTCTTCATCCAGCGCTTTGTAAGTTGCCGGCTGACCCGTGAAGCGCCCCATCCAGATGCGATCGGCCAGCAGGATATGATTCAGCGTGCCGTGTATGGATTTGAAAAAGGCGCCGACATCCCGACGCCGCTGTTCGTCTGACAGTGTCGCGCATGCCTCATACAGCTTCACGTTCATCCACTGGTTGTAACTCGCCATCGCCCGCACTTGTAACAAGATAGTCATTTGGTGCCTCTTGGTTATGGCCGACGCTTCGCTTCAGGATTTGGCGCGGCTACGCGACAATATCCTGGAAGCGGTTGTTGGCTGTCTTTGATCTTGTTTAGTATCCCAGTTCACACACGACAGTCCCTCTGTCGAGAGGGATGATTCGCCCGTTGAACTGTGCTGAGACCCTCCTGATCTCATGACCTGTCTCCGAATCCAAAATGACAAGTGGTCTACTGGGCGTTGACTTCTTGCTCCCGCTGTACCCAATGATTCCATCTCCCATCACAACGTCGTAACAGATGAAGTCGTCGGGAAAGGTCTTGACGGTACGAACGGTGTTCTTGTCACGGCTCCATATGTTCAGACTGTTGCCTTCGACATATGCCAACTCGGAATCATCAGGGCTCCAAGAGGGATCGTGAATCAGGTGCTTTCCGTCCCCGAGTTGCGCTGCAATTACTCCGGTTTGCAGGTTGATGATTTTGATGACGCCATGGATATCGTGTTTGCGGCTCCCGTCACGAAAGGCAAGAAAACCCCTGTCTGACGACAACGCGTAGTCGAACGACGAGGGATAGACGGGATTGAAGAGGGTCTTCTTCTCGCGGGAAGTGGTATTGAAGAGAGCGATCTCGTTTGTCGTCCTGGATGAGCCCGGGTATTCACGCAGGACGGTGAGCAGTGTTGACTGATCAATCCATGTCAGGACGGGCATCTTGCCCCACGAGTCTGCAAACTCTCTCTGCAAGACGGTATCTCGCCCCGAGGAGACATCCAACAGGGTGAGGTCGGCAGGGCGTCCTGTGGCGTATACCAGCCTCTGCAGGTCATCGGAAACGGCATAGAATGATGTGTCGCAATAGCTTGTCGAGAATAGAGGAAGCTTGCGCTCCGAAATGCGGCTGCAGGAGTTGTCGAACGTGCGCATGACCAGACTTTGTCCATCGCGCACCAGAGTGGTGAATGTCCCTGTCTCACGATTGACGGAGACCACGATCTGACGAGCCTCACTGTGCGGGGGATGCAGGATCTTCCCGGACTTCAAATCAACAATCCCTATGTCTGGCGACATGCATCCAGCGGAACATGCCACGAGGACAAGTGCGGCTACTGTGTGCAACGGTTTCATTCTCCTCCTCTCAGCCAACAGTACTTATTAGCCTTACTTCGCAGACTCATAATTGTTCAAGAGGTTGCGCTTTCAGCTTCTACTCGACCATGCTCCCGGCATTATCTGAACGCAAGCCGAAACCCCCAA
>CAYRPR010000030.1:0-11441 GCA_964425945.1 uncultured Verrucomicrobiota bacterium
CCGGACGGCCATCAAGCAGGCGCATGTGCATCGTTCGGCCCGGCAAGTGCGGGGCGTCGGCCTGGTGGCTGTGCGCGGTCTCAGCGTGGATCCATCCAGCCTGGCACTGATCGAGATGGGAGGCGAGCGCGTACTGGACCGGGTCATCGCCTCGGCCTTGGGCGCGCAATCCCTGCAGGCCGTGGTTGTGACATCATCCGATGAAGAAGTGGCCGATCATGTGCAAAGACGCTGGGGGCACGAGTCGCGCGTACTTTGGGTGGCGCGCCCCGTGACGCTCGCGAGATTGAATGTGGGACTCATTGAGACCCTGCGCCATGTCATGGGGACGCCGGGGATCCGGGCCGTACAGCCCGAGGCGCTGGTTTCCCTCTCTCTGGAATGCCCTCTGATCGACTCGCGTTTTATCGATGACGCGGTTCATACCATGGGCCTGTTCGATGTGGACAAGGTCATCTCCGTACGCCCGGAAACATCCATGCTCTACCAGCATGACGGTCACGGCATGAAGGAGATACTGGATCAAAACCGGTTCACCAAATTGGAGCGGGACGCCCTGTATCGCTATGCGGGCGGCATATCGGCCTATCGCGTCTCGTCGCTGGATCGCGCCGACGAGTCGCTGCGCGTGGGGCACGTGACAGTGGATCAACGATCGGCTCATGCGGTCCATTCCGCCTATGACCTGCGTATCGCGGAATTCCTCTGTGAGACCTCAGCCCCCCAGCGGTCATGACTGACACCGGGCCTCAGGTGGCGTTTATCGCGGGGCGGGAGCAGTATGTAGCGTATCAGCATCAGGTCGATCGTGCCGATATCCATATCGCCACGGCCGATTACGAGCTGTTGGCCGAACTGGAGAACGAGAGGCGCCTTCATATCAATCTGGCGCGATTCTGCGGGGCGGAAGCAACCTTTGCCAATTATCGCCGGGCTTGGGAAATGGCATCCCAATGGCCCTCCTTCCCCCTGCCGTGCGGAGATGCGGATGCGGTCAGACCCGAATGGACTTACGCGTTATGGTATATCCTCAATATTCTGACGGCCGTAGAGGGAGTATGCTCGGGCCATGGCCGTCCGACCCGGGCGTATGTCTTTGCGGAAACCTCGAGCATTCAGATCGGATATGACCCGTTCAGTTTCTACCCCGATCTCTTTAATGCGGTCACCCGCCATGTGATGCAGTTGCGCGGCGTTCCGGTTGCCGACTTGACGCTGGATAAGCCGGATAGCCATTCCCGATTCGGTGGGGGACGGCGAACCTGTGCGTGGACACTTCCGGAGGCGGGTCCCGTGGAATTCATTGCGCATGTGCCCAGCATGGGTTTCCACGAGTTGAGGGTGTATCTCGACGCTTTGCGAAATCGCAGGCAATACGGACTCATCATAAGCGATCGAGAGCTTGATGTGCCCTTTCCGATGCTGGATAGCCGTTTGCTGGAACGCTTGCCCGTTCGGGGCGAGACATGGCAGGTACTGTCCGAATGGGTCCGGAATGGCGCGGCGACATCGGTGTCCGATCCCTCGATAGCGTCATTCCTGGCGGGCCCCTGGGGCCGCAACGTTCTCCAATCGTTGGCCAATTCGATCGGTTATGTGGAGCGATGTCGCCAATTGGGACGCCTTGTGTCCCGGGCCGTTAAGGCTCCCATTGCGCTCAGCTCGACGGATGAAGGCATGGGAGTAAAGGGTTTCCTACGAGGGTTGCGGGAGAACGATATTCCAGCCATCGTCATGGCCCATGTGGGATTGGCCACGGAGTACAAAGGGGTGGCGAGCGTCGGCATTCGTCACGGATCCGGTACCGCTCATATCGCGACGTGGAGTGAGGCCGATGCGACCATGTATCGACCTTGGGCGTCCGGCCGGAAGGTCCGAGCGGTTGGCATACTGAAGGCCGATCCGGGCGCATCCCGTTCCGCCCGATCATCCACGTCGAAACGTATCTGCCTGTTCACGGGAAAGAACAACCGAAGCGAACTATGCCGCCAGTTCATCGACTACGATAAATGGCGATCCTTCTGGAGTCAGATTCGCGATCTGACCTCGGGGCCGGGCGATTTCGAATGGCTGCTGAAGACCCATCCCCGTTCTGATTATCATCTGTTTTATGCTCGGGAGTTGGCCGGTGCGGGCGTTCGTTTGTGGCCTCAAGAGCGTCCAATAACCGCGATGGATTATGACGTGGGCATCATTGTCGATTCCCCGTCCACCGTCGCATGGGAGATTATCCGAGGCGGGAACCCCCTCGTTTATGTTAAACACGCCATGCCGGACGAAGTGTGGTCGCCCATTGAGCAGGGGGCCGTACCGGTCCGTACGATGGACGAACTCATGTCGGTGGTGAATCGATTGTTCAGCGACGATGGTTATCGTGACGAAGTGGTTGCGCGTCAACAGGCGTGGCTGAAGGAAGCCGTAGTCGCCTGGGGAGACGACGCCGTGGCCAACATGGATTGTTTTATCGCCGAGACCGTAAGCGAGCGGAGCTCCAAACCCAGCGCGCCATCTAATCCTGAAGTGGATCCATCCGCTCGATGGATTGTGGATATGCTCATCATGATTCAGAATCTTCAGCGAGGCGCCCGATGGGTGGTACAGCCAGCTCGGATCAACGCATCGTGGATTGTGGAAGAGGAAAAGAAGGTCGGATGGCGCGCTTACCTGCATCAATTGCGGCGTCGGGGGCGGGACTTGTCGTTTGATCACTTGGACGGGTTGGATGTGGCCAAGCTCGGGGATGCTCTTCTTAACGGGATCGTTTGGCAGCCCTGGCGACCTGCCCGGGAGGGAACGCGGAATGGCGTGCAGGTGTTTTATCCGGTACCCATTCCGCTGATTCTATGGAAGGTCTGGCGGTGTCTTCCTCCTTCCATTCGCCCGGGACCGAAGACGTTGATTCGGTATGCACGGGAGGCTGTTAAGCAGGATGCCGCCAATCATCCGCAATCCCGGCTGCGTTCTCTGTTGACACGAATAGCGGCGGTGCCATGCATGCCGTAATCATCTACCGGGTTGGAGTGTATCTGTGAAGAAAGTCGTCAAGAGAGGCGTTGTTTCCACGGTACTCTGGCTCGCTCGTCGCCTGGGTGGCTATCGACTGGCCCTGCTGTTTCATGAGGTTCGTCGACGAGACCAGCGGTATGTGGACGGACTGCTGGAGCACGTGTTGAACGCGGAGCTTCCTGCCCGGCCGTTCAGCGAAGGATTCATCCGGAAATATTTTGAACCGACGAGCGCGCCGCGTGCGATTCTGGATTTGATGGTCGATGACGAGGTGGGGGTATTGCTGGACGCCATACCCAGCGAAACCACGCCCAGGGAACGGCGCCTGCTATGGCATTTTTTTTCGTCCCTCTGGGATGGCGTGGGTGATGTGGTGGAGATTGGTCCGTTCCTGGGCGGCACTTCGCGTGCGATCGCCCTGGGTATGATGTCGCATCCCGACAAACCCGACGGCACGTTGCTGACGTTCGATCGTTTTCAGCGCTATTACACCACGGATGCGTTGCGAGATATGGTCGAGCCACTGTTATCCCTCGGCCTCATCTCGGGGCGCAATCTGGAGGGGATGGGGGCGGAGTCCTCCTTCCTTTCCATTTTCCAGGAGATTCATTCGGCGCATCCGTACGGCCGGCGCATCGCGCCCATCGCGCGCCCTTTGCCCGAAACGGCTGACGAGGCTGGTCACCCGGTGCCGTGGTTTGCGCTTGATGAGGACCTCGTCTGCTCGGCCTTCTTTGTGGACGGATGCAAATCGTGGTACGGGACCAAGTATTTCATGCAGGAGTGTTGCCGTATAGCCAAACCCGGATCGCGCTTTATCTTTCAAGACTACCTCCAGCACACCTGCTTCTGGCTTCCGAGCTTTATCGGCCGCTTCAAGAAGCATTTCCGGTTGCTGTGCTATGTGGATCATACGTATGTGTTTGATCTGCTGGGCCCGCTATCGCCGGAGGAAATATCTGACAAATTCCCGGATACAGCGGAGTCATGGTCGGCTGATGTGTTCTCTGAACTTTTCGGATGCATTCGCGCCGAGGCGGAGGTGCGTGGAGATCGGGGGGCGTTCTTGATCCATGCCCTGCAATATGGGGCGGCGCTGGCTTATATCGGCGAAACGGATCGGGCTCGCGCATTCTTTGAAGAGCTCGCGCGGGAGCCTGCCGCGGAGGGATTCGGACAACTGGTGTCGCGGGCGGCACGAGTTCCGACGTATCGCCCCAATGGATCGGGGGGCGAACCTGTGCGCCTCTAGTGGGGCCTCGAGTGTATCATGCGTCGTTTGATTGTTGTCAGTCATCACCCGAGGACTCAGCAGGGCTCGTTGATGAGCAGTCTGCAGGTGGCTTGGCTATCGTCGCGTCAGGGGGTGGCGGATGCGAGTCGCGAATGGATCGTCGAATTTGTCCAATTGAATGATCCGGCGGCGTTGAAGGTCTTTCACGAGATGTGCCGCGATGTCCGGACGCCGACGCTTCTTCTCTTTAACGGCCTTAATGCCTTGGCTTCCTGGCGGTCGATGGCCATTCTCGTGCTGAATGCGCGGTGGCGCCGATGGCCGCAAATCGTGTACTGGCACGAATCGGCCGTCATCATCCGTCAGTTTGACGGATTGGAGAGCGCCTCACGACTGGCGCGATGGTGGCGACGCCTGCGCGCGTGGCTCATTCGACGCTGGATTGCCGGGCCGCGCACCACGCATTGGGCGGTCAGCCGTATGGTCAAGCAGGCTGTGATGTTGTACATCGGGGTAATTCCCGAGCACGTGACCGTCGTCAATGAGGCTATAGATGTGACTCGTTACACGCCGGGACCGCGTCGCACGAAACGGGATGAGCATCGTTTCCGAGTCTGCGGTATTGGCGATCCCACGTATCGCAAAGGGGTGGACCTGTTTGTCTTTGCCGCCAATCGCTTTGAAAAGGAAGCTCCCGGCGAATACGAGTTCGTCTGGTATGGAGCCGGCCGCGATGACATCTCAAAGTGGGACCTGCGCTGGACCCGGCAGGATTGTCTGGCCGCCCCGGTCGAGTGGGCCGGCTGGACGGATGACATGCCCTCCGTATTCCAGGCCTGTGACGCCCTGTACTTGAGCAGTAGAGATGATCCATTTCCCATTGCGGCGCTCGAGGCCCTGGCCTGCGACATCCCGGTTTTCACATTGGATACATCGGGAATCTGTGAGATCATGCCTTCGGAGTTTGTCGCGCGCGATATGGTCCACGTGGAGGAACTCATCCGCGCCTATCGGAAGCGGCGTTATGAATATCCCCCTGGTTTTTTCCGCAAGCTGGCGGAGCCATTTGATGCCGCGCCCTTTCGCCGCTTGACGGAAGAACGTTTGAATATTGTTTTACCCGAACCATGAACCATAGAGGAGGACCGCCATGAGTCTGTTTGTCATAGCCGAGATCGGGATCAACCACAACGGCGATATCCATATCGCCAAGAAGCTGATCGACGTTGCCAAGGAGTGCGGATGCGACGCGGTCAAATTCCAGAAACGCACCATTGATCTGGTGTATACCAAGGAACTGCTGGATTCGCCGCGTGAAAGTCCATGGGGGACCACGCAGCGCGAGCAGAAGGAAGGTTTGGAGTTCGGCGAAGCGGAATACCGCGAGATCGACCGGTACTGCAAGGAAAAGGGCATTGAGTGGTTTGCCTCCGCGTGGGATCTGGAAAGCCAGAAGTTTCTGCGGAAGTTCAATCTCAAGCGCAACAAGGTCGCTTCGGCGATGATCGTATGGGAGGACTTCCTGAAGGAAGTTGCCTCCGAAGGCCGGTACACGTACATATCCACCGGCATGTGCGAAGTGAAGCATATTGATCGGGCGGTGGAAATATTTCGTGCGGCGAAATGCCCGTTTGAACTGATGCACTGCGTCTCCGTATATCCGATGGATGATGAGAAGGCGAATCTGCTGGGTATCGAGACCCTGCGCAACAAGTACCAGTGCGATGTGGGGTACAGCGGGCATGAGGTGGGTCTGGCTGTGTCGTATGGCGCGGTGGCGCTGGGCGCGACGTCGCTGGAGCGGCATATCACGCTGGATCGCGCGATGTACGGGTCTGACCAGGCCGCGTCGGTTGAGCCGAATGGCCTGCGGATGCTCGTGGGTGCGGTGCGAAAGATCGCGATCGCGCGCGGCGACGGCAAGATCGGCATGTCGCCGGAGGAACTCCCCATCGCGAAGAAACTGCGCGCGCATCTTCCCGTGAAATGGGATGAATAAGTGCGCTTAACAGCACGGCAATTATACTACAACTAACCTATGAGAGATTATGTACTCGTTAGATAAATCGACGGCCATCTGGAAGGAAAGCTGCGGGGTATTCACGGGCGGGGAGGGGTCGCAAGGGCGCACCTGGTTGTTCCCCATCTGCCTGACGCACGGCAAGGGCGCACGGGTCTACGACATCGATGGCAACGAATACATCGACTATATGCTGGCCTATGGTCCCCTGATCCTGGGGCACAGTCATCCAGGCGTTGTACGCGCGGTTCAGGAACAGGCCGCCAAGGCCATGGTCAACGGTCATATTCATGCCGGCGAAGGGCCGCTGGCGAAGAAGATCGTCGATCTGTTCCCGCATATCGATCAGGTGCGCTTCAACATCAGCGGATCCGAGGCCGATCAGGCCGCCATCCGGCTGGCCCGGACCTACACGGGAAAGAACAAGATCCTGAAGTTCATGGGCCAATACCATGGCTGGATGGATAATGTGCTTATCTCCGGCGCCGCAACCAAGCAGGAGAAGATGGGTCCGTACGAGGCGCCAAACGCGGTAATCATCTCCAAGGGACAGCCCCCCAGCGTGCTTGAGGACGTGCTGGTATGTCATTTCAATGACCTGGACCAAGTGGCCAGTATGCTGAAGAAGCACAAAGGCGAGGTGGCGGCGATTCTGACCGAACCGATGATGACCAATGCGCAGATCATTCCGCCACAACCCGGATTTCTGCAGGGATTGAAGGACCTGGCGCACGAGCACGGGGCGCTCTTGATCTACGACGAGATCGTCAGCGGATTCCGCATCGATCTGCGCGGCGGATCGGGCTACTTCGGGGTGGAACCGGATATCTCGGTGTTCGGCAAGGCCATGGGAGGCGGCCTGCCGATCAGTTGCATCGGCGCCCGCAAGGAAATCATGTCCGTGATTCACAAGGACGGCGCGATTCACTTGGGCACGTTTAATTCCAACCCCCTGGCCGTGGCGGCCGCTAATGCGACTGTGGATCTGCTGATTCAGAACGAGTCGGAGTATTATCCGCGGATGCGGCGTCTCGGACTGAAGTTGCAGAACGGCATACGGGATATCTTCGGGCAGAAGGGATATCCGATTCGCGTACAGGGAACGGACTCATTGTTCGCGGTCATGTTTGTGGATCAGGATATCGTCAACTTCGCCGACACGTTCAAGATCAATACCGATCTCCTGAAGAAGTATAAGATCGAGTTGTATCAGCGCGGCATCATGGTCCGGCCGGAATTGCGCGATATCTGGTATCTGTCCACGGAACACACCGAGGCGGATATCGACCAGACGCTGAACATCATCGGCGATATCGCCAAGGGGATGTAATGGACGTGTTATTGTTTCATCCGTTTCCCCAGTATCTCCGTTTCGGCGGCGACACGCTGAAGCGCAGAAAGCAGTGGCGTGAAAGCGATCGGCGCGACGGCCCGTTGGCCGAGGTGTGGGAGATCAGCGATCATCGACTGCACAGCTCCGTGGTGCGGAACGGCGAGCACGCGGGGAAAAACCTGCATGATCTGCTTGTCTCGCAGGGGCCGGCGCTGTTGGGGCGTCACCAGCTGGATGAGCAGGGGCGGTTCCCGCTGATGATCCGACTGTTGGATGTGCGGGAGAATCTGGTCCCGGCCCTGCATCCCGGGCCCGGCGGCAGTCCCGACGGGGTTAAATATGAGACGGGGTACGTGTTGGAATGTGAACCGGGGGCGAAGTTCTACAGCGGTTTACGCGAGGACGTGAGCGTGGAGGACATGATCCGCATGGCGCTCGAGGGCCAGTCCTTCTCCACCATGGACGCCTGGGATGTCACCCCCGGTGAATCCTATTATGTCCCGGCCGGGAAACTTCACGCGTGGGGCGTCGGCAGTCTGCTCTATGAGGTGCATACGACCAGCAACGCCATTTTCGCGCTGGATTGGATGGATTGGGACAAGGACGAAGCCCGCCGGCAAAGCGATCGCGACGGCGTGGTGCAGTGGATTGATACATCATTGCGCGGGAGCGGCAAGTCGGAGCCGGCGCGGCTCCCGTCCCCGTCGGGCGTCACGCGGGAACTGTGCGATCGCAATGATCACTACGCCCTGGAGCGTCTGACCGTTCAGCAAGAGTTGGATCTGGGTCACGACGAGGATCGGTTCCATCTGTATACGCTGATCCGGGGAAGGGGGCGCGTGAATGGCGATGTGATAGATTCCTTTGATACGTTCCTTGTGCCCGCGGAGACTGCGGGCGGTCAGTTTGTGTCGGATACCGAATGTATTCTGCTTAAGGCCTATCTGGTATAACGGAGCGAACCGATGGAACTACGCTCTGTAGACCGTATATTTCACGCCCTCAATGATGCCGATGTGCGGTACCTCGTCGTGGGCGGGCTGGCGGTGGTAGCACATGGCTATGCCCGTATGACGGCGGATGTGGATCTGGTCATCGGCTTGAATCGCGAGAATATTCTAACTGGCTTGAAGGCTCTGGAGCGGGAAGGCTATCGGATGGCCATTCCTGTGACACCGGAACAATTTGCGGATGCGGATCAGCGCGAACGGTGGCGCAGGGAGAAGGGTATGCAGGTTCTGAAGATGTGGAGTGATACCCATCGCCGTACGCCTATCGATGTGTTTGTTTATGAACCCTTTGACATGGCTGCTGAGTGGGATGCGGCACCTCGTGTGGACTGGGGAGATGGCCTGAAGGTTCCGGTTGTCTCATTGAAGACGCTGTTGGCTATGAAGCGCTTGGCGGGCCGGCCGCAGGATCTGGCGGATATAGCGGCGTTGGAAGGCGGGGAACGCTCCGATGACTAGTTCCAAATCCCGTGTGAAGGAAGACCGGGCGTGGTATGCCTGCACGGCCACGGGCGCTCGCGAGCATGTGCTTTCCGAATACCGGAAACTAACGCTCCGCGAGAAAGTCGCATGGCTGGAGGAGGCGGAAAGCGTGGCACATCGTTTTCGGTTACGCGGCCGGATCGAGATGGATGACTCCGGGGGTAATACATGATGTCGCTGATAAACAAAGTCGCGCGCTTGGCCGGGCCGGGCCGATTCGAGGTCACGGAAGAGCGGATCGATCAACTGGACGACCATGCGGTCGTACTGGAGTTGATTGCGTCCGGCATCTGTTCGTCGGAGATCCCCTTTTTCACCGGCGATGCCGTGGCCGATCCCAAGGCCTTCATCAAGTACTCCAAGTATCCACTGGACCTCGGTCACGAGTTGTCCGGCCGGGTGGTAGCGGTGGGGCCAAAGGTCACTCGATTCAAGGCGGGCGACCTGGCGACGGGCATCACGATCTACGGATCGGGGTTCGCGACGCATTTTGTCGAGAAGGAAGAGAATCTGGTGTTGATTCCGTCCGGCGTCGATCCCCGCTACGCCCTCGGCGAGCCGATCATGTGTGCGGTCAACATTCTCCGCAGTACGGCGCCCGAGATTGGGGACGATATCGTGGTGATCGGCGACGGCTTCATGGGCTTGCTGATGGTTCAACTGTTGGCGCCATTCCCGTTGCGCTCGCTGAGCGTGGTGGGTTTGCTGGACGACAAGCTCCAACGCGCGAAGGCCTATGGCGCGCACCAGACCTATCGCGCGGATGATGAACAGGCCATGCAGACGCTGTTCAGTGACGTGTTGCAGGGCCGTGGGGCGCAGGCGGTGATCGAATTGGCCGGCAATCACAAGGCACTGGAACTGGCGGCCTGGCTCGTGAAGAGTCGGCGCGGCAAGCTGGTTATTCCATCCTTCTACACCAGCAAGACGCCGTTCACGATCGGCGGCTATCTGATGCGCAAGGGTCCCTTGATGATTCCCGCCCACCCGGCGTATTCGCCGAATCTGCATGACGATCTCGCGCGTGGGATGTGGTGTCTGGGCAGGGGGATCGTTTCGCTGAAGGAGATGGTCACCCACACGTTCCGATTTGAGGATCTACATGAGGCGTTCACCGTCGCCAGCCGGAAAGAACCGGATTACCTCAAGGGCGTTATTCTGTTTCAGGAGGCATAAATGCTGTTGGGCGTCATACCCGCGCGGGGCGGAAGCAAGGGCATCCCGTACAAAAACCTGATGCCGTTTGCCGGGAAGCCGTTGATTTACTGGAGCATCCGGGACGCGCAGGAATCGAAACGGCTTAAGCGGTTTGTCGTCTCCACGGAGGATGAGCGCATCGCGTCGTATGCCCGCGAACTCGGCGCCGAGGTGTTGCCGCGTCCGGCGCATCTGGCGGAGGATCAAACGCAGATCATCGACGTGCTGAAGGACATTCTGGAGAAAGTGCCCGAGGCCCACGCCATCATGCTGCTACAACCCACCAGCCCGATCCGCGTGGACGGGTTGATTGATCGCGTGATTGAAGCGTACGAAGCGGCCGGCGAAGTGGATTCGGTGGCGACGGGTTTCATGTGCCGGATGTGGGAGTGGGGGAGCCGACGCGTCAATCTCCCCCGCCAGGTCGATCCCGGTTATTTTTACGACGACGGCAATATCTATATCCTGAGCCGTGAGGATCTCATGCAGGGCTACTGGTGTGGCGAACGGCGTCTGCCCGTCGAAGTGGAAACGCCGTATCACTATGAAATCGACACGCCCATCGAAGCGATTGCCGCCGAGGCGGTTATGCTTCACCTGCTGGGACGAGAATAAGAAGGAGCTCGTGCATGCCCCGTTATCCGGTCAATGAAGTCCGATCATTCTGTGGAACCTGCGTTGAGCAGCTCGGAGTTGCTCGGGACGATGCCGCGTTGTTGGTCGACGTCCTGTTGGAAGCCGATCTGCGCGGCAAGGGTTCGCACGGTATCCTGCGTCTTTCCCACTATGCGAACCGTCTCCGTAACGGCACCATCAAAGCCAACCCGCAAATGACCTTCCGGCCGGTGGCGCCGGCGTCGGCGATCCTCGATGCCGATGACGGGCTGGGCCACATCGCGAGCGTTCGCGCGATGGAGCATGCCCTGGACTTATCCAAACAGACCGGCATTGCCGCCGTGTCCGTGATCAATTCGAGTCATTTCGGTTTCGCGGGCTATTTCACGGAGCGGGCGTCGGCGCGCGATGCGCTGGGGTGGGCATTCACGCATACCGACGCCAATACCGTGCCGTTTGGCGCGCGCCAGCCCTATTTCGGGTCGAATGCGCTTTCGTTTTCCGCGCCGACGGGATTGGCATATCCCGTCACGATCGATTTCT
>CAYRPR010000031.1:0-7973 GCA_964425945.1 uncultured Verrucomicrobiota bacterium
CATACCGCGTGTACGTTCCCCCCTTCATCCACGGCGAGGTTCGGCCATTCCTTGAAGGCCTCATCGTTTTCCCGGGTGAATGGAAGGGAGGCGCTCCAGGCCACGCCGTCGTAGCGCGCGTACACGATGTTGTAATCGACGCGCCCCGCATCGTTCTGATCCATCGTCTTCCACACGGCGTGAATTTCTCCGTCCGGACCGCGCGCCACGGCGGGATACTGTGCGGGGGCATCCAGCAAATCAGCCCGCCATCCGTCGGCCTCGCGCCGCAGGTGCATCAGATCCTGCTGGTTTCGCTCGACGAGGATGTGCGGTTGACTGCCGGCCGTGGCGAACACCACGGGGTACCCGTCATACCGGGTCGCCCCGACCGATTCCACGGTTTCCTCATCATCCGCATAGCGGTATATCCACACAAACCCGCCCCGCCACCATTCCGCCGGATCCTCCTTCCAGGCCACATGCACGACGCCTTCGTCCGAAACGCTGAGGGATGGAAAGACCGGAACACCCGACTGACGGTTCAGGGTGGTCTCCGCGCGCCACGCCCGCTCGCCCCCGGCCCGTGCGGCGCCCAGAACGGCAAAGTGAATGGCCGGATTCCGGCCGCTGCGTTGCCAGCAGAAATAGAGCTCGCCGTCGGGTCCGGCCGCCACCGAGGGATTCGAATCGCGCTCGCCCGGAACCGGATGACTCAGCACCTCGTCCCGGCGCTCCCGTGTTTCAACGTCAATGTATGTGGCGCCGATGGCGCCGTCGGATCGCTCATACACGGCGCAGAGGGCGCCTTCCGGGTGCATGAGCGCCGTGTTGCGGCGGCCGAATCCCAACCGTTCGCGCGGCGCATCATCGGACAGTGACAGGGGCTCACTCAACCAGTCGGCGGATGAGATTGGAGCCGTCAGCGTCACGGCCAGTAAACAGATGGCCGCCTTCCATTCCCGCGGCAGGATTAGTTTCTTCATCGCAATTCCTTTCCGGTTTGTCTGGCTGGCGATCATCGGATGATGCGTCCTTCCAAGAAGGCGTCCTGGATGCAGGCGTCCCCGCCCGCGACCGAGTAGAGATGCAGATAGAACAGCTTATCGGTCCCCGGCGCCGGATTGAGAACGGGCACGTTGATGTGCGCGATAACCTCGCCGGCCGGTAGGATGACGCTGGCGTCCTGTTCCTGATACTCCACACCCGCGATGGCGCTTCCGTTCCGGGTCCTGTAGAACACTTCCACCGGCTCCGCGGCGGGCTGGGACAAGGCGATGGAGAATACGATCTGGTTCGCGTCGCGATCGACCTCCCACGCATGGATCGTTTGTTCCGGCGGCTGCTCCCGCCATCCGCAGTCCGGGAGAACGGTTGGACGATAGCCGGAAACCCACGGGGCGGATATCGAGAACGTCAGGGCGTTGTCCACCGCGCCGGCCTCGAAACCGGCGACGCCGGTCGGCACGCCCTCGTACAATACGCGGGGATTGGAGAAATGCGGAATCGATACGCCGTCGCGCAACCAGCCCATCAGCGTGTAATGCACCCGCGGATCGCCCTCCACGCGCAATCGATAGGGATGGGAGAACACGTGCAAACCGAACGCATCCTCGTAACCACCGCCCAGGTTCCGCCCGATGATCCTCGGAAACGCGCCGGCTTGACTGGGCAGGCGTATGGAAGAGAACGCGCGCGCGGCCGCGTTGTCCGGGTCCTCCAAGGGCAGGCGGGGTAGACCCGCATCGGCGCCCTGATCCAGCACGTCATCGCCCACCGCAAAGACGACCAGATCGGCCCCAATGGCGTCACGCCATGCGGATGCATGCGGGTCCCCCGCGATATGCTCAAGATGTCCATCGAGCCAGCGCTCTTCCTCGTCCGCCGTTTCGGCCGCGAGCAGGAGGCGCAGGCGTACGGGGACCTCGCTGTTTACAAATGCCTCGTTGGTTTCCTCAAGCCCCCGTGCAA
Source organism: uncultured Verrucomicrobiota bacterium (assembly GCA_964425945.1). Taxonomy (GTDB): domain Bacteria; phylum Verrucomicrobiota; class Kiritimatiellia; order SLAD01; family SLAD01; genus CAYRPR01. Next base: position 1,951 of record CAYRPR010000031.1, read on the forward strand.
TTGCCGCAGTAGTGTCTGCGGGCGACTGGTTGTAGGCCTGCCGCGCCGCCGGGGTATAGAGCGCCAGTACGTCCACCACGTATTGGCCGTCGCGCAATTCGAAACCCTGCGGAAACGCCAGAATGGGCAAATCCGCGTCCGGTATGCCGGCCCGCTCCCGCGCGTCCGCTTCCAGCCGGCCGGCCACATCCAGATGCGGTTCATCCAGGATAAGACCGGCGACAAACGGTGTCGCGGTGCAGTAGGGAATGCCCTCGGCTCCACGCACAACGCGTATATCAAGCGCGAAGGCCTTGTCACGCGAGCGGCCGTCTTCGGTATCCTTGACGAACACCCAAATCGTCTCCCGCAGCTTGCCGGAGTGCAGGACGATACGGCCTTCCCGGGGCACATAATCCACGCCCGCCTTGGCGCTACCGTCCACGGTCTTGTACTCCACGACAATCGGATCCTCCGCATCGACAAACGGATGGGGCCCGTTGTCAAAGTCGGGCTCCCGCAGGTCGATGACAAATTCCATAATGCGCGGACGCACGCCCGATTCGGGCGAATCGTTCACCCAGTAGACAACATCGGAACCGCGGGATACGGCATCGTGGCCGACGACTACGTAGGCATCGTCGGCGGGTTCTCCGAAACACCCGGGATAAACCACCGCCGGACGGTACTGCGCCGCCCGGGGCGCCTGCTCTGTGATGGCTCGCGCATTGTCGCGCGAATCCGCGATGCCGGTGGACAGGCCCTCATAGAACACATGGGGATTGGAGAAATGAGGAATCTGCTGACCGGCGCCGTATGCCATGATGGTTTTGTGCGGATAATCGGCGGTATTTACCGTCGCGACATTCTGCTTCTTTATGTCGTCCAGGCGAACGCCTCCGAGGGCGATACCGTCGACCCGGTCCAGAGAATCCACACAACTGAATGGACTGATCTCGCGCAGACGGATGATCTGATCGGCTCGAACCGGCCCGATATGTATGATTTGCTGGAGTGCGGCTCGGTCGCCATGGTTGATATCCACCTGGGACCACCGCATGCTGGCCTTGCCGCGATTGAAGCCGCCGCATTCAATGTCGTGATGGGCCCCGAGATTGTGCCCCAGTTCGTGAGGAATGACTCGTCCCACGATGTATCTCGCATACTGAACGGAATAGGCTCCCCGGATACTCGCACGGCCCGCGACAAGCAGATTTCCCTCCTGCATCGCCTCTCCCGCGATAACCAGCGCCACCAGATCGGCGCCCACCAGGTCGCGCAAAGCCACCACTTGCGGCAATTCGCCCAGACGAGCCAATTCATCATCCGTACCCGTCCCCAGCTCTTCCAGATCGATCTCGAGAGCCGCCGCCAAGTTCACACGGGCGCCTGCCCCGCTGTTCTCGAGGGCGTGGTTCATGGCAAACGCGGCGTTTTCAATCTCGGCTCGGATGGCGGCGGGGCCGCCCCGCTCTTGTCGCGCGCGCGGCGTGTAGACGACGAGAAGATCCACAACCGGGATGGCGTTCTTGAAGCCTCCGGCGCCAGGCCACACATCCGGATCGGGAAGCTCCGACTTCTCCGTCTTATACGAATCGAAAAGACCGAATGGCTTTTCGACCGCTCCGCAAAAATCGTCCGGCAGACGGGGCATCTCGGAAAGGCGATACAACGCGTCGGCCCCATAGTGCAACGCGTAAGCGGCCTCGCCGATATACAGGTTGCCCACCAGCACGCCGTCCAGCCAGGTAAAGACAAACCAGCCCGTCTCCTTGCCCACCAGATCGCCGGCGAAAGAGAATCCCTTCCGCCCGCGCGACTCGACCCGTGTGACCACCGCGTCCATGTCCATCACGCGGAAAACGGCCTGCGGATAAATCATCTTGGCGGTCAACAAGCCTGTATTGACGGTGACAACCTGCACGAAGAGCTTTTCCCCCGTGCCTGCCTTTTCATGCGACGGGGATCCGATGAACTCGAACAGGTTGGGAGACGAATAGTGGACTCCGGCCGTCGCACCGTAGGTGCTTTCCTTCGTCACTATCGCGGTTTCCGTCGTCTCATACACCCCCTTATAGGACGAATCCGAGTACGACAGGGGGTCATCAAAATGCACATCGTGGCTGGTGAAACTCTTGTCGTCCGTCACGATTTTCGTGTCGTAGATCGACGTTCCCGAGGTCGTGAAATAGAGGTCTTCCGCTGTGGTGCCATCGTTCGAGAAGGTAGCGCTCTCATACGACGCAGCCTCCTTGATGGTCTCGTAATTCGACGCCAGTATCTTGGATTCGCCCTCCATGTACTTTTCCGCATGAACCGCCGCGGTGAAACACATGATTCCGCCCAGTATCCATGCGACGCAGGTTCCCGACATTCGATTCGTCATAACGCCTCCTTGTTGAAACTCGATCACTTCATGTCCGCCCATCGTTCTACGCCAAGGCCGATGCGATCCTGCGGCACCCCCTCATTTTTTTTGGCCGGGACATGAAAACGATGTTTCCCATGAAGTTCCAATCATTGGAAACTTGCGGGGGGCGGATTTCCAATGCTTGGAAATCAACGGGTTATGACTTGGTGTCTGTCCCCGCGCGTGGTTACGGAAGGTCCACGCGCACGCGGAAGAGGCGGAGAGAATCCACCGCCAGCGTATTGGTCCAGGAGTTCAGCGGCGGGGTCGCGGAGAGATTGGACGCGCCGGGCACGGCGGCCAGGCCCGACGCCGCGTTCGTGGTCGAGTAGATCGAATACAAGCGACCCGCGACACTTGGCCATTCCAGCACGAACTGACCGCCGGGGCGCGTGACCGTGTAAGCCTCGAGCAGGCTGGCCGCATTGTTCGGGTTCGTGCCCGCGACATACTCCTCACGGGCGATCATGCCGTCCTCATCGTCGTCGCGATCGGGATCGGCGTCGATGCCCCCGGCGAAATGCTCGCGCTCCCAATCGTCCGCCATGCCGTCCGCGTCGCCGTCATAACCGGGCGCATCCCCGAAGAAGTCGAGAACCCGCGCCATCAGATCGCGCTGTTGCTGTGCGTTGAGCAATGTCTCGAACGGGAAGCCCATCACGACCAGCCGATAATTATTGCTGTACTGGATCGCGGCGACATCCGGCCCCGCCGCGCTCGGACCGTACTTGAGCGCGGATACGGCGCCGTGCTGGGGCACAAACACATCGGGCCACTCGACCGAGTAGTGCATCGAGCCGTTCGCGTCAAAATCCATCGGACCCAATCCGTCGAAGATCGAGCCGGCCACGCCCGTAACCCGGTTCGTACCGGCGCCGTCACGTCCGTAGGCCACACGCAGAATGTTCGTCAGGAACAAACGATCGGCGGTGGATCCGAGGTTTCCGAGATCCCACGCGAGTTCCGCGCCGGACACGAACAGGCATCTGCCCTGGTTCAGAAACGCGGCGACGAGGGTCTGTTCCGTCGAACTGAAGGTTTCATTGGCCGTGGATTCCTCGCCAAGTATCCAGTACGCCGCGTGATAATTCGTCAGCGAGACAGCGCCCGAGATGACGGCGGCGTGAGCGCAGGAGTCGAAGAATCGCTGTTTCGCGTCCCGCACGACGGCGCCATGCGGAACGATGTAATCGAAGCGATTGATATGCTTCGGACGAACGAGGGTGACATTCCCGTTAATGTTGTTGGCGAAGTACCGCGTCGGGCTCAGATTCCGGTCGAATCGCATGAACCCGTTGACCACGAGATGCGGGGCATGTCCGGCGGGCGCCATCGCCACGCCGACGGCTTCGGACGGGAGGGACTCCCCACCCGCATTGACGGCGGAGATCCTGAAATACCATGTGCCGCCACCAAGGCTCGTAAACGTATGCGATGTCGTTGAGCCGCCGCTTATCTCGACGGCATTCCCGAATCCATCGCCGGCGGCGGACCGGTACACGACGTATCCCGTCGCCGCGTGTCCGCTGGCGGGATTGGTTGACGGCGCCATCCACGACACGGTCACGTTGCCCGGCCCGTCATTGCGCGCGACGACGTTGGTCGGCGGGTCGGGCAGAAGTTGATACGGCACATTCGCCGGGTTGTTGTCGTTCAGGTGTTTCACCAGCCCCTTGTAGCAAGCACGAGCCAGGGTCAGTCGCGCGGCGGGATCGCGCAACAGGCGCGCGTCGTCGGCGTTGTCGTGAAACCCGACTTCAATGATCGTGCTATTCATATTGCCATTCACATCGTGCGAAATTTCGCCGTAACTCGCCCCGTACTGATTGGCCGAGTTGTTGCCCCAGGTATCGATGAAGAGTTTTCCGCCTCCGCCCCACGTCATGGCGGCATCGATGGCGTCCGTGAGCGCCTTGCCGTACGCCTTTTGCTCGTCCTGTTTCCATTCCGGATTGGCGGTGCTGTGCAAGCCCATCGAGCCCCGACTGGATCCACTGCCCGCATTGGAATGGAAGCCAAGGTAGATTCGATCCCAATAACCGCCGTCGGTCGCATCGTTCATGTAGTTGGCCATGCGGGCGGGCGCGCCGACGTTGTCATCCCAGTCATCGAGCGTCGGCCGGTCGTACAGCCCGGGATCCATTCCCTGTCCGGTGCCGTGCTGGACCCAGTAGCGCGAGGCCTCCAGTTCGCGCGGATGGCCCGAAACACCGAATCCGCGATTGATGTTGCCCATTCCGTTTCCGAATCGGATGGCGTCCGCGATGATCACATTCGACGCAGGGTTGTAGTGGCCGGGCGCGTGGTTGGATATCTCAACATAGCCATTGGTTCCCGACTCGAAGAAATAGTTCCCCAGCCAGACCCAGCCCGATCCGACGCGCCGATGATTGATGCGCACCTCGCTGACCCCGCCGTGATGATGGATCCGGTATAACTGGCGCACGCGATCCGTCCCGCGTCGCGTCCAGGCATAGACCGGATACTCGCCCCGCGCGGGAATGTTGGGGCGATACGTCGCCACGGCTGTTTCGCTGTTTGTGCTGATGTAGGCGTAGCGGTACGGCGTCTCGTTGGTATTTCCAAAGAAGATCGGCGAACTGCTGTTGTACCAGGTTCCCGCCCATGTCACGCCCGCGTCCACGTTGTCGAGCACGACCTCGTTGGTTTGGTATCCGAGCGGGCGGAAGGGCACGACCGTGCCGCCGGCGTTGAACACGTACTGGGCGAACAGGTTCATCTGATCGAGATTGCCCATATCCTCGACCATGGCGTGCAACAGCGGTCGCTGGACGATCCACGCGCTGTTATGCGCGACGAATCCATGACCGGCGCTGACGAATACGATGAGGTTCGACAGCGCGCCCGCCGGCTGGCGCCGCGCATGCTGAATCGGTCCCGCCGTGTAGGGCGTCGGACCGGGCGCCCGTGCGGCTTTGTGGACAGGGACCTCGTTCCAGGATTCCTCGTAGGGCGGAACGTATGGGTCATCGACTTCGACGCGGAGCTCGTGCAGGGACGCGCGCGCCGGGATGACTGAACACGCGATCAGGATCACCCCTCCTGCTCGGGCGGCAAACGATGTCATGAGGGTCGAGGATGACAGACGTGCGGGTCCCGCACAAGCCCGGATGACGGACCGATCTACGAATCCCAGCGGCCTTCCGCCTCAATGGCGTGCTGGCAGGAAATCAGCGCCTCAACCACGTAAGGATCGAACTGGGTCCCCTTGTTCCGCAGGATTTCCTGCAAGGTTTCTTCCGGCGTCAAGGAGCGTGAATAGACGCGCTCGGACCGCATGGCGTCGTAGGCGTCCACCACGGCGAAGATGCGGGCCCCCAGACAGATGTCCCGTCCTTTCAGCCCCCGCGGATACCCGGCGCCATCGAAGCGTTCCTGATGCGACAGCACGATCTCCGCCGCCTCTTTCAGGGCGGGACTGGACGCGATGATCTGGTAACCGACCCGCGGATGAGACCGCATGATCTCCCACTCCTCCTCGGTCAGGGGCCCCGGCTTCAACAGGATGGAATCGGTGATGGCGATCTTGCCAATGTCGTGCAGAAGCGCGCCGCTCCGCATCTGATCGAGTTCATCGGCGCCGATGCCTAGTTTGACCGCCAGCGTCCCGAGA
>CAYRPR010000031.1:7983-11136 GCA_964425945.1 uncultured Verrucomicrobiota bacterium
TTTCCGCCGCCAGAATGACCGCGATGTGCGCCACGCGCCGGCAATGCTCGCCGGTTTTCTGTTCGCGCGCCTCGGTCATGGCGGCCATGGCCTCCAAGGTGAATTGGTAGGACTTCTTCTCCAGATCCAGCGCCCGCGCGAGGGATTGGCCCCTCTGCCGGACCATGGCTTCCAAGTGCTTCTGATAGCGCCGGTTTTCCAGCAACAACCGGCGATGAGCCATGGCGCGTTTCATCAGAACGGATAACTGCGGAAGCGTAATGGGTTTCTGGACGAAGTCATATACGCCGGACCGGAGCGCATCAACCGCTCCGTCCATCGTCGGCTGGCCCGTGATGATCAACGATACCAGCGCATCATCCTTCTCCTGCAGTCGGCCGATCAGGTCCAACCCGCTCTCCGGCCCCAGCAGCAGGTCGACCAGCGCCACATCGAGCAGGCCGCGCTGTTGTTCGGCGATATCCAGCGCTTCACGAATCCCGGACGCGGCACACACGAGGTAGTTCTCGTGCTCCAGCATCCTCTGTAACAGTTTCAGGGCGCCGGGATCGTCATCCACCACCAGCACGAGACCCTGCGCATGCTCCGTGGTCTCGGGCTCCGGAGTCACATCGGGTCCCGCCGCCTGCTCATCCGGCTCCGCCGCTTCCTCGGCACAGCAAAGCCGGTTGCGGCCGCTCTGCTTGGCGCGGTATAGCGACCGGTCGGTCAGGTTGATGAATCGCTCGATGGTCCGGCCGGCGCGCGGTGTCTTGGCATAGACACCGATGGAGACCGTGAGCCGGATATCGTTTCGCCCTGGATCGAAGACATGAGCGCGCACGCGCTCCAGCATCCGCTCGGCTATCCGTCGGCTCTCGTACAGGTCGGCCCACGGCAGGATAATCACCAGCTCATCGCCGGCGTATCGGCAGACGATGTCCGTGTCGCGCAGCACGGAATGAACCAAATCGGCGTATTCCTTGATCACGGCATCACCGACCAGGTGACCGTAGGTGTCATTTATGGTTTTGAAGTGGTCGAGATCCACGATCATCAGCCCGATCGGGAACGGGTGGCGGACGCTCAAGTTCCATACGCGCTGAAGTTCCTCACTGAACCCGCGGCGGTTGTAGAGGCCGGTCATCGAATCACGCGATGCTTTCTGACGGAGCGAGGCCAACAGGTCGTCTCGTTGTCGTTCGGCCTCCTTGAGATCCGTGATATCGGTGATGAGGCCGTCGTAACCGATCAGGCGACCTTTGGTGTCCCGGCGCGTTACCGACGTGTTGCGGACCCACCGGATGCGCCCATCCTTGTGCTGTATCCGGTGCTCGATGATGGCGACGGGCTCACCGTTGCGCACCTTCTCGACATGCCGGATGACATCCGGAAGGTCCTCCGCGCAGATCATCCGCAACCATAATCCGGCATCCTGTTCGTACTCCGCCGCGGAATACCCGGTCACGTCCTCCACGCCCGCCTCGTGAATCGTGTGCATCTCCCGTCCGTTGGAGAAGAGAACAGTGAAAACGAAACTGTGCGTGGCCCGCACGATGCGCCGGTATCGCTCCTCGCTGTCCTTCAGATGCTCGTTGGATGTCCGCAACTCCTTCGTACGTGTGGCCACGCGCCGCTCGAGCTGGTCATGGGCCTCTTGCAGGCCGTCCTCTGCGCGCTTTCGCTCGGTAATATCCGTGTCACTTCCGCGGTAACCTATCACGCGTCCGTCCGGGTCGAGCATCGGAATGCCGTTGGTGGAGAGCCAGATGTGCCGTCCGTCTTTAGTTTCCGCCGGATTGACCAGATTATGAAAGGGTTCCTTGCGGGCGAATACCCGAAACGCGGTGTCACGAAACACCTCGCGCCCCTCGTCCGGGTGCAGGTCGTAAAAATGCTTCTTCCCGACGATTTCATCCGGCCGATAGCCGAGGACCGACTCGGCGACATGACTGACAAAGGTGAACCGTCCCTGCGCGTCGACCTCCCAGGCGATCACGCGGCTCTGTTGCGCCAGTTGATCAAACCGCGCTTCACTTTCCCGGAGGGCCTTGATGGTTTCGTTCCGGATGATCGCCCCGGCCATGATCTCCGCGATGAGTTGCAGCATGTACGCCTCGAGATCCGTCCACTCGCGACGCTCGCATACGGAGTCCAACGCGAGGAACCCGACCAGGATTCCCCGTGCATCCCGTATCGGAAGGCCTATGCGGGACTGGACGCCCTGACTCTCCAATGCCCGCTTCTCCGCCTCCGCTTCCGGCGGAAGGGCGCTGATACCGGGTATAATCAGACTCGGCCGGCTGTTGATCTCCCTGTTCCACCAGGACATCGAGCGCGCGGAAACATGGCGGACGCGATCCATCTGCGATTCAATGCCGGGAGCGCACCATTCGTGCGTTGTGTCCATGCAACTTCGATCGGGGGAAAAGCGGAACAAACTGCAGCGGTCCGCGCGAAAGAGTTCGCCGACCTGCTGCAGCGCGCTCTGGACGATGCCGTCGAAATGATCTTCGGACACGCTGACCAGCAGTGTCGAGATGCCCGCCACCGCCCTCTGGAAATCCAGCGGAAATACATCATTCCGCGACTCCTGGACCGAGCCGTCTGTCAGGACTTCGTCCATGGATCAGCATCTCCCGCCGGCGCCGCAACGCTTATTGCTGATTGACGCTGGCCAGTCCTTCGCGGCCGCTCTGATCCTTGACGAATACGACGTTCTGACCGTTCCGGCCGTTACTGACGTAGACCGCGTTGTGCCCGCCGCTCGATGCAATGCGGCCGAGGTTCGGGTTGTTCACACTCCATTCCAACGGGAGAAACAGCTCGTCCGTCCGATTGGTCGGGGCGCCCGCATTATCTTCCGGCAACGTTGCCGTAAGATAAACCGAGCCCGGGCCCGTCAAATCCGACGACGGCGGGGTGACCGTGATCGCGCTGCCCGTCATCGAATCGTCGCAGGCGCCCATCAGGATCAAACCACCCAGCATAGCGGCGCAGAGCGCCCGCTTCAGACCGATATGGGATTCCTTCATCTTCATGCCTCCGTTTCTTTGTTTCGTGGTTCAGTATTGAATCTGTGTTCCCCCCATCGAGCCGTATCCCTCCATGCGTATGGCAAAATCATCGAAAAACTTGAGGTTTGCGCCCGCCAGATCATAAAACACGTGAATA
>CAYRPR010000032.1:0-8072 GCA_964425945.1 uncultured Verrucomicrobiota bacterium
CTGGTGCCCTTCGTCGGCGTGCTCGACGGCCCGCGCCTGCTCGAGGTCATCGCCGCCGGCGGCCGGGATAAGTAATGAACTTGGAGGGCGCCGCTCCGTCGGCGCCGGATAGACCAACAACATGATTGCAGCCCATCTCACAATAGTTTCCGGCTCGGCCGGAGTCCTCGCCCCACCTTGAAAGTAGTGGAAATATCGACAGACGGTAGGGCGAACCCTCCGGGTGAGCCCCGACACAACAACACCATTCAACACAACCAATAGGGAGCAGCACCACATGAAGAGCATATTAACAGCAATCCTGGCCATCACATTGATCGGCGCCGCAACGGCCGCCGACGCGCAGAAGGACAGCGATCGACTGAAGGAGTTGGAGGATCGGATCACCCAGCTTGAAAAGCAGGCGGGGCCGGATACCCTGCAGGCCTCCTGGAAAAACGGGCTTCGCTTGGAGAACGCGGACAAGTCCATCCGCCTGCAGATCGGCGGACGCGTCCAGAACGACTGGGCCTTCCTGTCCGGCGACGACGAATTGGAGGAGCAGGTCGGCGAACTGAAGGACGGCACGAAATTCCGCCGCGCCCGCCTCAATATCTCCGGCACGCTCTATGATACCGGCATCTTCAAGGCCGAATACGATTTCGCGGGCGGCAGCACGGCGTTTCGCGATGTCTGGGTCGGCGTGCAGAAGATCCCCCATCTCGGGACCATTCGCGTCGGCAACATGCTCGAACCCTATTCACTCGAGCAACTGTCCGGAAACAACTATCACCAGTTCATCGAGCGCGGTCTGCCCGCGGCGTTTTACCCGTTTCGGAGCGGCGGCGTGACCGTCAACAACAGCGTCTTTGACAAGCTGGGGACCTGGTCCGTTGGAGCCTATCAGCGCGTCAGCAGTTTCGGCGATTTTACGACGAACAGCAAATACGCCGCCACCACGCGGATCACCGCGTCGCCCGTCTATTCCGAGGACGGAAGCACATGGATGCATGTGGGCTTCTCGTACAGTCACCGCAAACCCGACGCCGACACCTATAGCGTCGCGTCCCGGCCCGAATCCTACATCGCGCCGAACTTCGTCAATACCGGCGGCATCCCGTCCGACCGCGTCAATCTCGCCGGCTGGGAACTCGCCGCCACGCACGGCCCGATGACTCTGCAGGGTGAATACCACATGGCCAGCGTGGATCTCGTCGAGACGGAGGAGTTCCCGCACACCGGCGACGCCGATCTCTCGGGATACTATGTCTATGCGAGCTACTTCCTGACCGGCGAACATCGGGTGTACAGTCGCGATACCGGCACGTTCGGCCGGACGATTCCGCGGAGCAACTTCCGCGGCGAGGGACATGGCTGGGGCGCGTGGGAAGTCGGCGTGCGCCATTCCGAACTGGATCTCGACGACGGTCCGGTGGAAGGCGGCCGCCTGCGCGACTGGACGTTCGGGATCAATTGGTATCTGAATCCGAACATGCGCGTCATGTGGAATTACATCTACGCCGACCTCGCCGACGCCGGCCAGGCCGACATCTTCACGATGCGCGCCCAGGTCGATTTCTGATCCCCCGCCCGCGTATTACGTTTTAAGGAAACGTAATACGCGGCGCTGGCGGGCGCCGCTCCGTCGGCGCCACGTCGCATGGCTGCGGAGCGCGGTTGTTTCCCGATCCCGACCGCAAAGCGGACCGGAATCGGGACCAGCCGCAGGATCACTGGGACAATGGGGAGCGCGGAGATCGAGCGGATTATCCCCTCCTCGGAGGGGACAGAGGGGTGGGTTCACGCGGTCCAACGACTGACAGGGACAGAGAACAAGACCAACCCCGGATCACATACCCGCCTATCTCGCGATGCGGCCCATCACCCCTATCACATTCATCCCTAATGTGTTAGGCTCGCATCCGCCACTACTTCTCCGCCACTACTTCTCCGTCCCTCTTCCCCTCCTCTTCCCTCTGTCCCTCTTCCCTCTCTCTATTTCTCCGTCCCTCTCCGCCCCCGTTTTTGAAAAACGCACTACGCGCCGCTCCGTCGGCGTCTCGTTCCCCCGCCCCCCACGGGCGCGCCGACGCCATTTCCCCCGTCCCCGGCTCCTCACTGTACAATTCGATCGGCGTCGTGTTAGACTGCAATCCGCCCGTGTAGACCCGGAGGGGCGGCGCCATGCCATCGAAGAAACCAAGCCAATCGAAACTGCTTGAGCAGGAAATCCGCGACCTGCGACACAAGCTGTCCGCCCTCAAGAGCGCCCTCAAGAAGCACGAGAAGAATAACGACCAAACCGGGCTCGAGAGCAAGGCGAGAATCAAGGCCATCCTCGATACGGCGGTCGATGCGATCATTACCATTGATGAGAAGGGAATCGTCGAGTCATTCAATCCGGCGGCCGAGCGTATATTCGGGTACAAGGCGGATTGGATCATCGGCAAGAGCCTTAACCTGCTGATGCCGTATCCCTACAACGAGAAACACGACGGCTATATGCGCCGCTACCTGAAAACCGGCAAGGCGCATATCATCGGGATCGGACGCGAGATCGTCGCGCAACGAGCCGACGGCACGGTGTTCCCGATCGATCTCGCCGTCAGCGAGGTGCGCGTCGGCGACCGGATCACGTTCACCGGCATCATCCGCGATATCGCGGAGCGCAAGAAACTCGAGAAGGCCATCGTCGCGGCGAGCGAAGGGGAGCGTCTGCAGATCGGACAGGATCTGCACGATACCCTGGGTCAACAGCTCGCCGGACTGGCCATGCTATGCCGCGGCCTCCAGCGACAGCTCCGCACGCACGATTCCGCGATGACACCGGAAGCGGAAAAGATCGCCGAGCTCGCGCGCACGGCGCTGGCCCAGACACGCAAATTGGCGCACGGCCTGTATCCCGTCGAATTGGAACGCCGCGGTCTCGGAATCGCCCTTCAGGAACTGGCGGATTATCAGGAAGAGCTTTTTAGAATCCGATGCATCTATCGGGGAACCACCGATATCCCGTCGCTTGATCGGGCCGTGGCCGTTAATCTCTATCGGATTGCGCAGGAAGCCGTGTCCAACGCCATTAAACACGCGCAAGCGGGCGCCATCGAGATCCAGCTGGAGCGCCGCGCCGATCACCTGATTCTGACGGTCACGGACGACGGACGCGGCATAGCCGATGAAATCGCACAATCTGACGGGATGGGCTTGGCAATCATGAAATATCGTGCCACTATGGTGGGCGCAGGATGGACTTTCAACTCCTCGCCGGGTAAGGGTACCAGTGTTATCTGTGACCTGCCCATCGGGGGGTTGGAATAACAACAAATAGTGGTGCTCTATGGCGACTGATTCAAACAGCAAGAAGAATGTGATGATCGTGGATGATCATCCGGTGGTGCGTCAGGGCATCCAGGTTCTTATACAGCAGGAACCTGATCTCTACGTCGGGGCTGAAGCCGGCAGCGCGTCCGAGGCACTTAAGGTACTCGACAGTGTATCGCCCGATATCATCTTGCTGGACATTTCGCTCAAGGGTCCCGATGGACTTGAACTTACGAAATCCATTCGCGCTATTCTTCCCAAGGTGCCGATCCTCATTGTATCCATGCATGATGAAGGTCTCTATGCCGAACGCGTTCTACGCGCGGGCGCCAACGGCTACATCATGAAGGAGGAAGTATCCGAGAGCATCGTGCAGGCCGTGCGCAAGGTGCTGTCGGGAGACATCTACATCAGTGACCGCATGCGCCAGAAAATTCTGCGCGGCGTGGCGGGTCAACGCTCCAACATCCCCGTGTCGTCGGTCGAGCGCCTCAGCGATCGCGAGCTGGAGGTGTTCCGCTTGATCGGTCATGGCCACGGCACCCGTCAGATCGCCCAGGAACTTCATCTGAGCATCAAGACCATCGAAACCTATCGGGCTCACATCAAGGAGAAGCTCGGCCTCAAGAACGCCACGGAACTGGTCCGCCAGGCCGTCCAGTGGACCGAGCAACAGGGCGTGACCTGATCGGACAACGCCCCCGATAGTTTATCCCCGCATAAATCAATAGGCATACTCATAATGCCGAGCCCCGCATAGGCTTTTCCCTTATACGGGAAAAAGGCGTCACCCCGATTGTGGAAGATTCTTCCAGTTGAGAAACTGTATCAAGCTGGATTGGAGCTTCTGAGCGTACAGCCATTTTATGGGGAACTGGATATGGTCGCAAAAACCGTCAACATAGTACTGATTGATGCTCGGCGGGAAGGCCGCGAATTGGTGCGGTCTCTTCTCAAGGATCAGCCTCTGTTCCAGATATCGGACGAATTTGACGACGTGGAACAGGCCCTTCCCCTGATCCTGACCAACCGCCCGGATCTGGTCATGGTAGACATCGGCCATCAAAACGGAAACGGATTGGAGCTGGTCCGGCAATTGGTCGCACAGGTCGGCGACATTCCGCTACTGGTGTTCACGAACGAAGACGAACTGCTGTACGCGGAGCGCGCGTTGCGCGCGGGCGCGCAGGGTTATGTCACAAAATCCGGCGATTCCGCCCAGATTCTGAAAGCCATCCAATGCGTCACGGCGGGCGAATACTTCGTCAGCGCTCAGGTCGAGGACAAGATCCTGCGACATATCGCCGGGCAGGAGGAATCGGATTCGCCGGATCCCTCCGACATCCTCAGCAACCGCGAGTTGGAAGTGTTCATGAAGATCGCCCAGGGCCTGACCAGCCGCGAGATTGCGCGTCTGCTGGGACTCAGCCTGAAAACCGTGGAAACCCATCGCGCCCATATCCGCCGCAAACTGGATCTCAAGAATTCGCGCGATCTGATCGATCGCGCCGTTAAATGGGTACAACGGACTCGTACGCCCTGACGCGATTGGAAAGGAGGGTGTCACGATGGGTCGAAAGCATCGTACGGCGCCGGCCCTTCCGCCACAGCGCATTCTGGACCAACAGCCGCTCGCGCTGGTCGTTACCGATCTGTCGGGAACCATCCTGTACGTCAATCGCGCCTTCACCACCGTCACCGGCTATGCGGCCGCGGAGGCCGTGGGCCGCAATCCCCGTATCCTGAAATCGGATCAGACGCCGCAGGAGGTCCATCAAGCGCTCTGGGAGACCATTGTGGACGGGCGCACTTGGCGAGGCGCTCTGCTGAACCGCAAGAAGGACGGCACGCTGTATTGGAGTCATGAAGTGATCCACCCCCTGCGCGACACGCGGGGGCGTATCGCGCACTTCCTCTCCGTCGAAGAGGATGTCACGGAACTGAAAAGTACGCAGGATGCGCTGCGGGAAAGCGAAATGCGATTGCGCGCCATCCTGAACTCCAGCCCGGACGCGATCATCAACTTCGACGAGCAGTGTCGGATCGTCGAGTTCAATCCAACGGCCGAGAGGCTCTTCGGCTATTCGCGCTCCCACGCGCTCACCATGAATGTGCTCCAGCTCTTCCCCTCCGCGGCCCGGGAATGTGAAACGCTGGATCGTCCCGAACGGGTCATGGCGCTCCCGATCTCCGGGATACCGTTCCCGGCGGAGTTGACCGTGACGCGCGTGCCGCTGGAAGGCCATCCGATCTATACGGCCCATCTGCGCGACCTGACCGGCGAGGAGCAAATCGAGGAACAGAAGCGCATTCTGAACAAGCGCGTGATCCGCACGGAGCGTATGGCGTCGCTGGGTCAATTGGCGGCGGGCGTCGCCGACCATCTGCATACTCTGCTGGCTCCGGTCGCGGCCCTGTCCCCCCTCTCCGCCAACGGCCGCCTCACGGGACAAGCCCTTCACCGGCATGTCGCCGAGCTCGAAAAAGCCGCCGGAAAAGCCACCGTCCTGGCCCGTGACCTGCGCGACATCGGCACCCCCTCGCCCCAGGAGGGCAAACCACTGGATATCAACCAGGTCATCAAGAACTACCTGCAGACGCCTGAAGGCCGTCTGGCACAGAGCACAAACCCGAATCTGTCCATTCAACTGGAATTGGGTTCAGGACCTCTGATGATCGCCGGTTCCGCGCGGCAGTTGATGCGCATGCTCGACATTACCATTCATACGGCGGCCGATATGATGGCGGGCTCCGGCGCGATCCGCATCCGGACCGCGCGCGAGATCCTCGATTCGCCCTTTGGATTCTATGAGCGCGGGACACAGGGAGAATACGCCGTCATCACGGTACAGGACAGCGGCCGCGTCATACAGCCCGCCGATCTCGAGCATCTGTTCGAGCCGTTCCATGCCACGCGCAAGATGGGTCTGCAACAAATCAGCGGGCTTGGACTGACCGTCCTGTACCGGATCGTCAAAGATCATCAGGGCTACATCGACGTGCACCCCGGCAAGGACAAGGGGAACGAATTGGTCATCTACCTGCCTTCTCCGCAAACTGCCCGCGCCCGGGACGACCAGCGGATACTGGATTATAGCGGCAATGAAACCGTGCTGATCGTGGAGGATTACGAGGATCAACGCAAGGCGGCGGCGGAGATGCTCGAACGACTCGGATACCGGGTCATCAGCGTCAATAACGGCTATTCCGCCGTGCGGTTGTTCGAAACCGAAGGCTTGCGGCAGGGATTGGAGAAGGTCGACATCGTCGTCATCGACCTGGTACTGGGCGACCAGTTCGACGGGTTCGAGACCTACAAACGCATTCGCGAACTCGTGCCGGCCCAGCGCGCGATCATGGTCAGCGGGTTCGCCGACATCAGCCGGCTCACCGAGGCGCGTAAACTCGGGATCGGCCAGTTCGTGCAGAAACCCTACACGATGGAATCGCTCGGCAAGGCCGTCCGCGCCGAACTCGACCGGGATAAGAAACGATAACCACACTGCGCGGATCCTCAGCGCACCTCGGCGACCTCTGTGGTTAATCCTCTCTACGCCCGCCGGGTCGGCGGTGGGAGTTGGGCGGGGTCGATGCCTTCGCGAAGGGCGACGGTGGCCATGACTTTGGGGACATACATCTGGGTCTCCGCCGGAAGCGCATCGGCAATGCCTTCGAACGTGCTCGCGTTCCGGCTCTTCAGCAGGCGCCCTACCCGCCCCTCGCCGGCGTTATACGCCGCCAGCGCCAACGGCCATGAATCGAATCGGCCATAGAGGAACCGAAGATATTGCGCGGCGGCCCGCGCGCTCTTTTCCGGGTGCGTCCGCTCGTCCGATGGCGACAACTTGAGTCCGAACCGCTCGGCCGTGGCGGGCATGAACTGGAACAAGCCTTTCGCGCCGACCGGGCTGCGGGCCTCCGGATTCATGGAGGACTCGACTTCGGCGAGCCACACCCATTCGGGCGGGACGCCTTCCTCCGCAAAAATCTTCTTCAAACCGGGAACCAAGGTGTCGGCGCGAGCGGGTCTCTGCCGCTTGGCGATCTTGGCGTCCCATTTGGCGCGATCACGGGCGGCGTCGTACGCTTGCCTCTCAACGGCGGGCGGCGGCGGCCGGCGGGGCGGCGGAGGGCGCGGGGGCGTCATGGGGGGGACCGGCGCGGGCGGCGGCTGGCGGACCGGCAGGTACTCCTGCTGGTAGGTTTGGAGTACTTCCTCCGCCATGTCGAAGTAGTCCATGCGCTCCTGCAACCAGTCGGCGTACGGCTCTCCCAGCGGGGTCGTCCTGAGGAATTTCAGGGCGGTCTCGACCTCCGGGCGAATCCAAGCCAGATCATACAGCGAATAGGATTCCAGCGTCGTATCGACCAGGCTGAGAAATGCTTCCCACTGTCGCCGTTCCGGGAACTCCACCCACTCCTTCACTTCATCCGGAGCGTGTTCGTCAAACAGCTCCCTGCCCGTGTCATATAGTTCAGAGGCCGACTCGATCCAGTAATCCCAATCCGCCTCCTGGGCGGGCGTGGAGCCGGAGCGCAGGAACAGGGCGGCGATTATGAATATGCGGATTGAATTCATAAAAACATTCCGCCCCCGTTCACACCTTTAAAGGTGTGAACGGGGCCGATCGTCATCTTATACGGTACCGGGGCGATGCGCTGAAAGCGTTTTTGATGTGACGAACTTCGGGTTCGCCACCGCCTTCGCGGCCGATCACTTCCACCACGTCGAACCGGAGATAAGACGGTTTCTCGCGCAGTTTATTCACATATCG
>CAYRPR010000032.1:8082-11131 GCA_964425945.1 uncultured Verrucomicrobiota bacterium
GCGGCGGCCCGGCTCATGGCATGGCGTTTGCCGGCATTGATCGCTGCTGCCGGCCGCGCGAAGCCTTCGTCGGCCCGTGTCTTGACTTCGACGAAGACCAGCGTGTCACCGTCCCGCGCCACGATATCCAGTTCGTCCCGGCGCCCCACGCGAATACGTTGCCCCAGGATACGGTACCCTGTGCGGCGCAGCAGGCGCGCCGCTTGATTTTCGCCCCACAGCCCGGCGCGGATATGGTCGGGCGCAGCGGCCTGTTTTCGCCTGAAGGGCCAGATCATGGGAATGGTTAATGGTTAATGGTTGATGTGGGGAGCGAGTTGCGAACGGGTTCGAAGGAGCGGCGGTGACAGGGCGAAGGTCCGTACGTGCGCAGGGCGTTCTGATGGTCCTTGGTCCCGTAGCCCTTGTGACGCGCGAACCCATATTGGGGATAGCGCCGATCCAGTTCGAGCATCAGCCGGTCCCGCGTGACCTTGGCGATTACGCTCGCCGCCGCAATGGAAAGACTCAGGGAATCGCCTTTGACCACGGCGCGCGACGCGCACGGTAAACCGGGAACAGGCCGCCCATCCACCAGCGCGAGATCCACCCGGGCGCCCAACGCAGACAGCGCCTGATTCATGGCCTTGTGCGTGGCGCGCAGGATATTGATCCGGTCGATTTCATCGACGTCCACCACCCCCACCCCGATCGCAATGGCCGGCGTGCCCGTGAGCAGGCCATAGAAATGGTCTCGACGACGGGCGGTGAGCTTCTTGGAATCGGTCAGGCCGGAGAGACGCAGGCCCTGTTCACGCAGAACAAAATCGACTTGGAAACAAACGGCGGCGGCCACAACGGGGCCCGCCCAAGGTCCGCGACCGGCCTCGTCCACGCCCGCGACCGTGCGCAGACCCGCGTTCCAGGCTTCTTGCTCGTGATCGAGCATGCCGTACCGGCGAGGTTATCAGGTTCGCTGTTCTTTGATGCGGGCGGTCTTTCCGCTCCGCCCTCGAAGATAATACAGCTTGGCGCGACGGGTCTTGCCCGAGCGCTCGACTTCGATGGAGGCGATTGTGGGGGCATGGATCGGAAATACACGTTCCACCCCTTCGCCATAGGAAATTCGGCGCACCGTGAACGTTTCCGTCGCGCCGGTCCCGTCGCGGGCGATCACGTTGCCGCTGAAAATCTGGATGCGCTCCTTGTTGCCTTCGCGAATGCGGACATGGACCCGCACGGAATCCCCGACCTTGAAGGGAGGCACGCCATCGGCTTTGCGCTGTTCTTTGTCAATCTTGTCAATAATGCTGGCACTCATGATTCTGGACCTCAAAGTTGAGGGCGTGATCATAGCGATATCGCCCGGGTCGTCAAGGCACTATTTCACCCGAGCAGGTCGGGGCGGCGATTTTTCGTACGTTTCAGCGATTCTTCGCGTCGCCAGCGCGCGATTTCCTCGTGATTTCCCGACAGAAGGATGTCCGGGACCTTCCGGCCCCGGAACTCCGGCGGCCGCGTGTACTGTGGATACTCCAGCAGGCCCGCACTGAAGGATTCCTGCTCGGCCGACGTGTCATCGCCCAGCACGCCGGGAACCAGCCGGCATACGGCGTCAATCACCACGGCGGCGGGCAGGACCCCGTTGGTCAACACATAGTCGCCGATCGAAATCTCGTCGTGAACCAGCCCATCGCGCACCCGCTCATCCACGCCCTCATAATGACCGCAAATGAAGATCAGATGCTTCTCCCGCGCCAGTTCAGCGGCGCAGGCCTGGTTGAACGAGCGGCCTTGCGGTGTCATCAGGATGATCCGGGCGTCGGGCGACCGGACGGAATCCACGGCCTCGAAGATGGGTTCCGGCTTCATGACCATGCCGGGGCCCCCGCCGTACGGCCGGTCATCGGTGGTCCGGTGATTGTCCGTAGTGAAATCGCGCAGGTTGATCGCGCGGAACCGCACGCAACCGGCCTGGGCGGCCCGCTTCAGCATGCTTTCGCCGAGAAAGCCGTCCAACATGCCGGGGAAGATGGTGACGACATCGATTTTGAGCGGTTCGCTCATCGGCCCGGTTTATTCGACCACTTCGAGTACCGCGCGGCGGCCCTGGCGGGCAGCCACGACCGACAATAGGGTCCTCATGGCTCCGACCGTCTTGCCTTCCTTGCCAATCACCTTGCCCAGGTCATCGGGATGACAACGCAGTTCGTAGATGGCCGTACCGGCGCCTTCGATATCGGTGATGCGAACGTCGTCCGGATGATCCACGAGCATGTTGATAATGCTCCGTATCATTTCCTTCATGACGGCTCAGCCACCGCAGTCGCCGCCGGCTCGGGCTTGAACGCCGCTTGGGGTTTGCGGGCGGATTTGCGAACCAAGCTCTTAACGGTATCGCTGACCTTGGCGCCGTTGTTCTTCCAGTACGCAATGCGATCCAGCTTCAGTGAAAAATCGCCGCCCTTTGACTCGGGATCATACCAGCCGAGGGATTCGATGTATTTCCCCGTGTTGGAACTACGGGTATCCGTGGCCACCACGCGATAGAACGCCCGATTGTTTCGTCCCATCCGTCGCAATCTAATCGTTACTGACATGTACTGATACTCCTTACTATCCGGAACAGCCGGGATTCGAGCCCCGTCGTTCCACGCTCCCTTGCTGGGAGCAAAGGTTTGTTCATGTATACTACTTCGCCAGCCGGCGCAACCTTTTTTGCGCCTGCTTCATGTGCTTGGACATCTTCTTGACCTGCCCGAACCGCTTCAACAAATCGTTGACATCCCTTGATTGCACGCCGCTTCCGCGCGCAATCCGCGCGCGCCGACTGCCGTTGATCAGCCCCGGATTGCGGCGCTCCTCCGGCGTCATGCTCTGGATGATGGCCCGGGCCCTTTTCCACTCCTTGGACGAGCTGGAAGCCATCTGCCGGCGCATTTCGGGGGGAATCTGCCCCCCACCCGGCAACATGTCCATCAGTTGGTCCAGCGGCCCCAGCTTCTCAACCTGCCCCAATTGGTCAAGGAAATCCTCGAGGTCGAACGCGTTCTTACGGAAGCGCTCCTCG
>CAYRPR010000033.1:0-11054 GCA_964425945.1 uncultured Verrucomicrobiota bacterium
AGCCGACCATCGCCATGATCTCGCCGGTCTGGGGGCGGATCGCGACGACGGCCGGCTCGTCTGGATGGCGCGGTGATGGTATGGAGTGCGGCTGGAAGCGAGACTTCGAGCGCCACGCCGCTTTGAACCGGGGAGGAAAGCGGCAAGATGCCGCTTCCACCTTGATTCATCCTCCTTCGTAAAGCGATTCATAGAGGAACAGGGGATCAAGCCGGGTGGAAGCGGTGCGTGCAAGTGCATCTGCGTGCCCGAGATCATCTCCGCGCTGAATCGCCGGCGCCGCGCGGCGGACCGGCCTGACGACCGTGAACACATAGGCGGGGGCGTGTCTACCGGATCATCGCGCGGTACTTGTCCATCAGGCGGAGCATGTCCTCGCGGACCTCGAACAGCTCGGTGCGGTACGGGGCGAGGACATCCTTCAGCGATTCACGATCGCGCGTGATGGCGTCCATCCGGTGCACGGCCTCGTTGAAATGCGTCAGGGCGCGCTTCAAGTTGGCGACAATCATGCCGGCCACGATGTCCAGATGGCGGTCGTAGGCCAGATCGTTCAGCGCGCCGGCCAGCGTCGCGCCGATCATGTGGGTGGCAAAGATCATGGTCTGGATCGCGTCATCCTTCTCGAATCCGCGATCCTTCATGTCGTGATCGAGCCGGATCGACATCTCAAAGGTGCGATGAGACACGGGATGACAGATCCCGCCGTCCTCGGTCCGGATCCAGTCCTCCCCTTCCGTTTCCGGATTCGGCACCAGTTCCGGATACGCCTCTTTCTCCATCGCCGCCCTCTCTTCGTCGTATACCCCGCGGGCGTCGGCGTCCAGCATATCCTCCAGATGATCCCAACCCATTTCGCGCGCAATGATCCGGTCGCGATCGGGATGATCCCTGTATTTCTCCATCAATTTGCCGAACTGGTCCGACCGCTCGTCGGATGCCTTCATGGACTTCTCCCACTCGAACTCGTCCATCGGCGTCCAATCGTCCTCCTTATCGTTCTGCTCGCGCTGTTGTTCGATGGCGGCGGTGAGGCGCTCCATGAAATCCGTCATGCCGTTGGCCACCATATCCTGACGGCGGTTCTCCTCCTCGTCGGTCAGCGTCCAAGTCGCCTCGCCGTGCAGGGTGACCTTGTAGTCCACGGCCTCGATCACGACCCGGCCGTTGAAGTCGCTGAACCATTCGAGGTAGAGCGCGTTGACCCATTTCAGTGTCTCTCGCTTGTAGGGCGGCTCGCCGTGCAGGGCCTTGCGGGAAGCGGTCATATCGCCGGTTGTACCGTTCTGCTCGGTGCGCAGGCCCTCGATATTCTCCTTCCAGACCGGGTTGGGATTCTCGAAGTGCAACATGCGGCCGGCGATGTCCTTCATGGGAAAGCCTTCGAGATTCAGCCGGATCGGTTCATCGCGGCCGCAAAACCAGATCTCGCCGGTCACGCGCCCGCGCTCGGACGCGTCCAGCCATCCCCGTTCCACACTGTCTGCGATGCGAAAGGCCATGAGAACGCGCCAGAGTTTATACACAGGCACGAGCCCGCGCAAGCACGGGTCAATTCGCGGCGTGACAAAACGGGGCGCGGGCGTTATAGACTTACGCTTGAACGATTTCCAATCATTGGAAGTTCCATAGGGTCACTTTTCCAATCGTTGGAAGTTTTTGGCGGATTCATCATGAACATCGGCGATCTAGACCATTTGCAGGCTACGGCGCTCGCGGAAGCGGACGCCGCGACCACCCCCGCCCTGCTTGAAGAGGTCCGCATCAAGTATCTCGGACGGAAGGGTCTGTTGCCCGAGATCATGAAGAGCCTCAAAGGGGTCGATCCATCCCAACGCCGCGAGTTCGGGCAGAAAGCTAATGAACTCAAAAATGCCCTACAGGAGCGGCTCGACGCGTGCAAGGCGGGGATGGAATCCGGCGCGGCGAGCGTGGCATCCACGGCTTTCGATCCCACCCTGCCCGGCCACTGGCGGGGCGTCGGCCGGCGCCATCCGATCAGCGCGATCATCGAGAGCGTGACCGACGCGTTCCACGCGATCGGGTTCACCGTGGCCGACGGGCCGGACATTGAAACGACGTTCAACAATTTCGACGCGCTGAACCATCCGCCCGGCCACCCGGCGCGGGATCCCAAGGACACCTTCTACCTGGATGACGGCCGGTTGCTCCGCACGCACACGTCGCCCGTGCAGGTTCGGTACATGCTGTCGCATCCGCCGCCGGTGCGCATCATCGCCCCCGGCCGCTGTTACCGCCGCGACACGCCGGACGCGACGCACAGCGCCAATTTTCATCAGATCGAGGGTCTGTATGTGGATCGCGAGGTCTCGCTCGCCGATCTGAAGGGCGACTTGACCTATTTCGCCCAGCGGGTCATGGGGCCGAACGTGAAGGTCCGGTTCCGCCCCCACTTTTTCCCGTTCACGGAACCGAGCGTGGAAGTGGACTTCTCCTGTCACGTCTGCGGCGGGGCGGGTTGCCGCGTATGCAAGCAGAGCGGTTGGATCGAAATCGCCGGCGCGGGCATGGTGGACCCGAACGTATTCACGGCGGTCGGCTATGACCCCGCAGAGATCACCGGCTATGCGTTCGGCATGGGCATCGAACGGATCGCCATGATTCTGTTCGGCATCCATGACATCCGGCATTTGTACGAAAACGATATTCGATTTCTAAGTCAGTTTTAAGCCATGAAAGTTCCAGTCAGTTGGTTACGCGATTATGTGGAGTTTGACGACACGCCCCAGGGCCTGGCGGATAAGCTCACGTTTTCCGGTATTGAGGTGGAAGGCATCGAGACGGTCGGCTCGACCTACGACGGGATCGTCGTGGGCGAGGTCTTGTCCGTCGAGCGGCATCCCGACGCGGACCGGTTGACGGTGTGTCGCGTGAATACCGGTACGGAAGAGGTGCAGGTCGTGTGCGGTGCGCCGAACGTGGCGGCGGGTATGCGCGCGCCGTTCGCGCCGGTCGGCGTGACGCTGGCCGACGGGACCAAGCTCAAGAAGGCGAAGATCCGCGGCGTGGAATCGTTCGGTATGCTGTGCGCGGAAGATGAGCTCGGGATTTCGGACAGCCATGACGGGTTGATGGTGCTGGACGCTTCCCTGCCCGCCGGCCGCCCGCTGGCCGAGGTACTCGGCCCGCCGGAGGTCGTGCTGGAACTGGAGATCACGCCGAACCGCCCGGACTGTTTGAGTCTGATCGGCATCGCGCGCGAAGTGGCGGCGCTGTACGGAACGTCCCTCCGCCTGCCGGACGCGAAGTTGAACGAACAGGAACCCGCCGTCGATTCGTTGACGCGCGTGGAGATCGAGTACGCCGAAGGCTGTCCGCGATATACGGCGCGCATTCTTTCCGGCATTGCGATCCAGCCGAGTCCGTCGTGGATGCAGAAACGACTGACGCTCGCCGGCATCCGCCCCATCAACAACGTCGTGGATATCACGAACTACGTGATGCTGGAGACCGGCCACCCCCTGCACGCGTTCGATCAGACGCTATTGAAGGAAGGCCGCATCGTCGTGCGGCGCGCGAAGCCGGGCGAGAAGATGGCGACACTCGACGAGATCGAACGGACGCTGACGCCGGACACGCTGTTGATCGCCGACGCCGCACGCCCGGTCGCTCTGGCGGGCGTGATGGGCGGCGCGGGCAGTGAAATCCGCGATGAAACGACCGCGGTCCTGCTGGAAAGCGCCTGTTTTGAGCCGCTGGGCATCCGGGCGACCTCGCGCCGGTTGGGCCTGTCCACCGAATCGTCCTACCGGTTCGAGCGCGGCGTGGACGTGAACGGCGTCGAATGGGCCAGCCGCCGCGCGGCGGCCCTGATGGCCGAGCACGCGGGTGGACGCGTAGCGCGCGGCGTCGTGGACGCGTATCCGAAACCACGCCAACCGTGGCCGGTAACCTGCCGCTGGGATTTTGTGCGCTCGCTGACGGCCATGGACGTGTCGAACGATCGCATTGAGGAGATATTCACGTCGCTGGGTCTGCGCATCGCGGGGACAAGCGCGACGGAATGCACGGTCGAGGTCCCGACATTCCGCGGCGATCTGGAACGCGAAGTGGATTTGATCGAGGAAGTGGCGCGCATACACGGATTGGACCACGTGGCCGACACCGTTTCCCGCTCGCAGATTGTTCCGGATGCGGAGGACCGGCGCACGCGGGCGCTCTACGACTTGCGCGCGAAGCTGGTCGGGCTGGGCCTGACCGAGATCATGAATTACAGTCTCGTTTCCGAATCGCTGTTGAACCTGTTCGAGATGGATATGCCGGACGGGCGGATTGTGATGCCCAACCCCATCAGCGCGGATCAATCGATCCTGCGCACCTCGTTGATCCCGCAGTTGACGGTGTCGCTGGGATACAACCATGCGCATCAGGTGGCGGAAGCGCTGTTCTTTGAGATCGGCCGCGTCTATGAACGGGCGGAAGGAGGCGGTACGCGCGAGGAGGAGCGCGTGTCGATCGGCCTGCTGGGACCCGTGGGCCGCGGCCCGTTCGATAAGCGCCGCGCACTGAAAGCCGATGAGCTGTTCCTGTGGATGAAAGGGATGATCGAGCAGTTGTTCGAGACGCAGTCGATTTCGATGTGGTTGATGGAGCCGGCTGCGCGGCCCTGTTTTGAGCCGGGCTATGCGGGGACCTTACGTGTTGATGGCGCTCCGATCGGCGTGATGGGCGTACTGGCATCCGGTGTCCGGAACGAGTGGCGCATGGCCGATCCGGTGGCGGTCGCGGAATTGGCTGTTGAGCCGCTACTTGCGCATTTCGGGTCGATTACGTCCATCCAGCCCGTTCCGGTGTATCCCTCTGTGTCGCGGGATGTTGCGATGATTGTGGACGCGTCGGTCCGGAACGAGGACGTGTTGAAGGTGATGCGTGAGGCCGCGCCGAAAGAGCTGGAAAAAATGGAACTGTTTGATATATTTATAGGTGAGGCGATTGGAGCCGGAAAGAAGAGCATGGCTTACAGCCTTACTTATCGTTCTTTGACGCGCACCTTGACGGATGAGGAGGCAAACGCCTATCATGACAAGGTCAAGGATGCTCTTCGAAGGGCATTGAGTGCGGCCGTTCGCGAGGGGTGACTCGCGCGGGCGTTTCGCAGTTGGATGATTGAAACAAGGCAGAGAATGAACCCCGTGTTTACATGGTTTGGAACTTTGACCCTCTTGCTGGCGGTCGTGCTGGTGACGCCGTTGGCGGAGGTTTTGGCTGCTTATATACGACGGAAACCTGTCATGGTACGAAATCTTCGACAAAGGAACGCGGTCCCTTCCGCATGCCGTCAGGTGGCATCGGGACCAGGGGCACGGTGCCTGTTGCCGAGCCAGCGGTGTAGTCGGCGTTAAGCGCCGCATGTTCTTTTACAGAAGGGGTTCATTTTCTCCGCGAACGGAACAGTGCGCGGTGAAAGAAATTTACCCTGCCTTGTTCGCGATTGGGCGTAATGTCTCTGACCCAATAACGTCATAGAGGGAGCTGGACGTCCGTACGGTGCCCGCAAGCTTCCGCGAGAAGAAGCGGAAACCGTATGGCAAAGCACCCACTCTTCAGTTGAAGAGTTCAGAGGCCCGGCCCTTAGCGACTATGGCGGGGTATTTTTTTGATCCGCGCGGCGGGACACGCCCGCCGGTGGACGAACATGGATCTATTTGAGCCCAACGAAGCGGTGGACACGGCGACGCGCCGGCCGCTGGCGGCGCGGATGCGGCCGCACGCGCTGGAGGACGTGGTCGGACAGGACCATATCCTGGGACCCGGCAAACTCCTGCGGCGCGCGATCGAGGCCGACCGCCTCGGCAGTATCATCCTCTACGGCCCGCCCGGATGCGGGAAGACCACGCTGGCCGAGGTCATCGCCAACGCCACGCACCGCCGCTTCGAACGCACGAGCGGCGTACTGGCCAACGTCCAGATCCTGCGCACCCTGCTTCAGACCGCCGAGCACCGCAAGGCGAGCAAGGGCGAAGAGACCATTCTCTTCATCGACGAGATTCACCGCTTCAACAAGGCCCAGCAGGATGTGCTCCTGCCCTATGTCGAACAGGGCGCGATCACGCTGATCGGCGCCACCACGCACAATCCCTTCTTCTTCATCAACAGCCCGCTCACCTCCCGCTCGCAGATCTTTCAGCTCGAACCCCTCCCCCCCGCCTCGATCCGCGAACTGCTCCGACGGGCCATCACCAGCGAACAGGGATTGGGTGACCGGACCCTCCGCGCCGATGATGATGCGCTGGAACACCTGTCGGAAGTATGCGAGGGCGACGCGCGGCGCGCGCTGAACGCGCTCGAGATCGCCGCGCTCACGACGCCGCCGGGAGGCGACGGGGTCATTCATATCACGCGCGAGGTCACCGAGGAATCCATCCAGAAGAAGGCCGTCGTGTACGACCACGACGAGGACGAGCATTACGACACGATCTCGGCGTTCATCAAGAGTGTCCGCGGCTCCGATCCGCACGCGGCGGTGTACTGGCTGGCGAAGATGCTGTACGCGGGCGAGGACCCGCGGTTTGTCGCGCGTCGCCTGATCATTCTCGCGTCCGAGGACATCGGCAACGCCGATCCGCGCGCGCTGACGGTCGCGGTCGCGGCGCTGGAGGCCGTGGATTTCGTCGGGATGCCCGAGGCGCGCATCACGCTGGCCCAGGCGACGACGTACCTGGCCACCGCGCCAAAAAGCAACGCGGCGTACATGGCGCTCGAGAACGCGTGGGCGGACGTCCAGGAGGGCCGCACCCTCCCCGTGCCGAAACATCTGCGCGACGGCGGCCCCGTCGGGCACAAGAAGCTCGGCTACACCGGCTACAAGTACGCGCACGAATACAAGGGGCATTTCGTGGACCAGGAATATGTGCCGACCGACAAGATCTACTATGAGCCCACATCGCAGGGCTACGAGGACACCATCCGCAAACGCATGGAACATTGGGAATCGTTGAGGGACGCGTCACGAAAGAAAAAGACATAGAAGTGAAAGAGGATATCCGACGGCGCGTGCGCCTGGCCCGGCGCGCCCTGACGCCCGAATGGATCCGGCGCGCCAGCCGGCTCATGGTCAAAACGCTGACCGGCATGGAGGCATACCGTCGCGCCCGCACGCTGTCCTGTTATATCGCGCGCCCGGCCGAGCCGCAGACGGAGTATTTGCTGATTCACGCGCAGGCGTCGGGCAAACGGCTTTGCGTGCCGGCTCACGATGTGGCCTCGGGCGGCTACCGGTGGGCGTGGCTCGATGACGACACGGCGTTGAAACCCGGGACGTCCGGCATACCCCAGCCGAGTCCGCCGGTCTGGGCTGATGAGGCGTCAATCGACCTGCACGTGGTGCCGGCCGTCGCCGCGGACCGGTCCGGACATCGGCTCGGGCACGGGGGCGGTCATTTCGACCGCCTGCTGTCGGGTCACCCGGCCACGGCGGTGGCCCTGGTTTTCGAGTTTCAGGTATTTGATGCAATACCGGCGGCGGCTCACGACCAGTCCGTCGATTTCGTGATCACGGAGCAGAACCTGTACGACGCCGGCCGGATCGCCAGGGCGATGCGTGCCGGGGGTCATTAAACAAATAACCCCGCGCGCCGGGGGCGCGGGATGAGGAGACCAACATGGACACAGTATGGATAATTGCAGTGACGACCCTCGCGGGCGTGCTGGGGATCGCGGCCGGCTACGCGGCTCATTCGATTCGTACGCGCATCCGCACCACCTCGGCCGAAAAAAACGCCCGCCAGATGCTGGCGGATGCGCGGCGCGAGGCCGAAGTCACCTTGAAGGAAGCCCAGTTGAAGGCCAAGGATCAGGCCATTCAGGCCCGTGAACAATTCGAGCGCGAGACGCAGGACCGGCGCCAGGAACTGCGCGCCGTCGAAGAGCGCGTGACCCAGCGCGAAACGAATCTCGATCGCAAACTGGCCATGCTGGACAAGAAGGATCAGGCGGTGGACGAAAAGCTCGCGGACCTCGCCCTGCAGAAGGACGAATTGAACAGGCAGAAGGAGGAACTGGACCGACTCATCGGCGAGGAGCGCAACCGGATTCAGCAGGTGGCCGCAATGTCGCAGGATGAGGCGCGCGGCATCATCATGGGCCGCTTGGAGGAGGAACTGCGGAATGAGGCCGGCCAGTTGACGCGGCATATCCAGGAGGAGGCCACTGAGAACGCGGAACGCGAGGCCAAGCGCATCATTACCATGGCCATCGAGCGGTATGCCGCGCCGCAGGTCAACGACATCACGACGTCGACCGTTACCCTGCCCAACGACGAAATGAAGGGACGCATTATCGGCAAGGAGGGCCGGAATATCCGCTCGCTGGAAGCGGCCACGGGCGTCAACTTCATGATCGATGACACCCCGGAGGTCGTAGTGATATCCGGGTTCGATCCGTTGCGACGCGAGATCGCTAAGATTGCGCTGGAACGCCTGATCGCGGACGGGCGGATCAACCCGGCCCGCATCGAGGAGGTCGTGCACAAGGTTGAGGAGGAAATCGAAGACACGATCCGGGCGGCGGGCGAAGAGGCGATCTATGAGTTGAGTCTCCGCGGGGTCGCGCCCGAACTGGTGCGTACGCTCGGCCGGCTCAAGTTCCGGCACAGCTACTCGCAGAACGTGCTCCGGCATTCCATTGAGATGGCGCATATCATGGGTGTCATGGCGTCGGAACTGGGTATGGACCCCGCCATCGCCAAGCGCGTGGGCCTGTTCCACGACATTGGCAAAGCCCTGGATCACCAGGTGGAAGGCAGTCACGCGATCATCGGCGCGGACCTGTTGAAGCGGCATGGCGAAGCCGCCATCGTTTATAACGCCGTCGCCGCGCACCACGGCGAGGTGGAAGGCGAGAGTCTCTATGCCGTGCTGGCCACGGCGGCGGATGCGATGACGGCTTCGCGGCCGGGCGCGCGCTCGGAAAACACGGAGATCTATGTACAGCGCCTCGAGAAACTGGAAGGGATTTCGAACAGTTTCCGTGGCGTGGTCAAGTCGTACGCGATCCAGGCCGGACGCGAGATCCGCGTCATCGTCGAACCGAGCAAGATCGACGACAACGAGGCGATGCAGATGGCTCGGAATATCAGCAAGCAGATCGAACATGAACTGCAGTATCCCGGCCAGATCAAGGTCACCGTCGTGCGCGAAACGCGGTGTGTGGAATACGCGAGATAGGTTTCAGGTTTCAGGTTTCAGAGAATAAGCTTCCAATGATTGGAAGTTTGATATTGATTTACTTCCAACGATTGGAAATTCCGCCTGAACACTGAACACTGAACACTGAACACTGAACACTGAACACTGAATATGAAAATCTTAGTCGTTGGTGATATCGTCGGCTCTCCGGGACGGCGTGTGTTTGCGCAGGTCGTCGCGCGACTGCGCCGCGAAAAGAAGGTCGATATCGTTATCGCGAACGGGGAAAACTCGGCGGCGGGCCGCGGCATCACGCCGGCGCTGGCGGAGGAACTGTTCGCGGCCGGGGCGGATGCCCTGACGCTCGGGGACCATACGTGGGACCAAAAGGATATCGCCGCGTTCCTCAATCACGACAAGCGGATCGTACGCCCCGCGAACTTCGAGCCGGGTTGCCCGGGCCGCGGCTGGACAACCATACGGACGGAGGCCGGCGCGGTAACCGTCGTCAGCCTGATCGGTCGCGTGTTCATGCCGCCGCACGGTTCCCCGTTCCGCGCCGCCGACGAGATCCTCAATCACAAGACCGATCTCGCGCCGGTCGTAGTCGTCGATATGCACGCGGAGGCGACGTCGGAGAAAATCGCGCTGGGCCGTTATCTGGACGGGCGCGTCAGCGCCGTGGTCGGCACGCATACGCACGTACAAACGGCCGATGAAACCATTCTTCCGGGCGGGACGGCCTATATCACCGACCTGGGCATGACCGGTCCAAAGGATTCTGTGCTCGGGCGCTCCGTCGAGCCCATCCTCCAGCGCTTCCTGACGGGGATGCCGGTGAAATTCGACATCGCAACGGATTGGGTGCAGTTGGAAGGCGTGCTGATCGATGTGGACGCTTCCAGCGGTCGCGCGCGGAAAATCACACGGGTGCAATTGCCCATCGAATCGTGATGCAGGAAAAGCGAAAAATCTACCGGGTCAGCGAGATTACCCGCCGCATCAAGGCCGTCCTCGAGGAGGATATCGGCCATGTCTGGATTGAGGGCGAACTGTCCAACGTTCGGCAACCGTCGTCCGGCCACCTGTACTTCACGCTCAAGGACGAGAGCGCGCAGATCCAGGCGGCGCTGTTCCGCGGAAGGCAGCGGAACCTCTCCTTTCAGGTCAAGGACGGCCTGAAGGTCCGCGTGTATGGCCAGATTACGGTTTATGAACGGAGCGGGCAGTATCAGATCATCGTTGAAGTCATCGAGGAGGCGGGCAAGGGGTCTCTCCAGGAGGCGTTCGAGGCGCTGAAAAGGAAACTGGCCGCCGAAGGTCTGTTTGACGAGGCGCGCAAGAAGCCCATTCCCCTGCTCCCACGGCATGTGGGCCTGGTCACCTCATCCACCGGCGCGGCGCTTCGCGACATCCTGAACATTCTCACGCGGCGTTTTCCGAATCTGCACATCGTGCTGGCGCCCGTGAAGGTGCAGGGCGCGGGCGCGGCGGAGGAAATCGCCGAAGCCATTGACCGGTTTAATCACCGGGGACAGATCGATGTGCTGATCGTCGGCCGGGGCGGCGGGAGCCTGGAGGATCTGTGGTGCTTCAACGAGGAGATCGTCGCGCGCGCGATCGCGCGATCGACCATTCCGGTAATCTCGGCCGTCGGGCACGAGATTGATTTCACGATCAGCGATTTTGTCGCGGATCTCCGCGCGCCGACGCCATCGGCGGCGGCCGAACTGGTCGTGGGCCAGAAGGACGCCTTCGAGAAGCATCTGCAAACGCTCTCCCGTCATCTGGTGCGGTCCCTGCAGACGTTCCGCCTCGAACTCAAGAACCTGTTCATCACCGCGAGCCGCAGTTACGTGTTCCGCCAGCCGGAGAACCTGGTCAAACGGCATCGGCAACGATTGGCGA
>CAYRPR010000034.1:0-10945 GCA_964425945.1 uncultured Verrucomicrobiota bacterium
GGGCATCCGGCTGACACGGAGCTACCTGGCGCCCGCCGACCGCATCCAAGGCGACGCCAACCTGCTGGAACAAGCGTTCATCAATTTCTTCTTGAACGCGATCGACGCCATGTCGGACCATGGTGAATTGACAGTCTCCAGTCGTGAAGTACGTTTTGGTGGCGATGCCGACGCGCAAGAAGAGGCATTCCCCGTGAGATACACCATAGAAGTGACCATCCGCGACAACGGCGAGGGGATTCGCGAGGAGGATCTGCCGCACGTGTTTGACCCGTTTTTCACAACCAAGGGTCACGGAACGGGTCTCGGCCTCGCCGTCGCTCACGGGATCATGCAGGAGCACAAGGCGGTGATCGACGTGGAAAGCGGTCCGGGCGAAGGCACGATCTTTCATATCCTTTTTCCGCTGGTACAGACCGGGGTGCCGGCATGACGCCGTTGCCGTCCAGCGTAATCTACACCCAGGATCCGGATCTCATCCGCGTGATTGCGGCCTACACCGCTTCACAGACCCATCTTCGCCAGGTCGACAATCCGGCGCGTCTGGAACCGATGCTCGATCAGACCGGACCCGCCCTGCTGTTCATGGACGTCCGGGCGGCCGACAGCGTCGAATGGGTTTCCCGTTTGTGCCAGACCCGCCCCGAGCATGTCGTGGTGGCGCTGGGCATACCGAGATCGGATCCGGTACGCGCGGCGGAAGCGCTGGGTGTTTATGCGACGGAGGAACTGCAGCCCGACCGCGTTCGTTTCCAGACGCTGGTCCGCCACGCGCTGGATCGGTTGCGACTACAACAGGAACTGCACCTGCTCCGCCAGGCGCCGGCCGCTCCGCCGGCCTACGCCCCCCCCGCCCGCGCCGAACGCGGCGCCGGTTCCCTTCCCCTCCACCATTTTTCCCGTGCCTTGCGCCGTTTCGACGATCCCGAAGCCCTCCTCGACAGCGTGGTGGAAGGCGTGGCGAGCATGGTCAAGGTGTCCCGTGTCGGCATGTTCGCGCAGATCCACGGGACCGGTCCCTATCGTCTGCGCGCGGCGCAGCGGTGCATGGTGGAAACGTACGATCTGGAATTCGAGGCGGATCACCCGCTCATTCACTGGCTGGAGCGCCACGCGCACCTCGTCGCGCGATCTCGCCTGGATCATGTCACCGAGCCGGCCGAGCGCGTACTGCTCAAGCAGGCGCTGAACGCGCTCGGCGCGGAAATTCTGGTCCCGCTGTTCACGAGGGGACACATGACCGGCTGGCTGTTCCTCGGGCAGCGCATCACAGGCGCCCCGTTCGACGAGCATGAGCTGGAGGAGCTCGCCGTCATCGCCGATCACATCGCAACCACGCTGGAGAACGCCCAGCTTTACGAAGAGGTTTCGCTTCAGAAAACGCTGGCCGAAACGCTCTTCCAGTCCATTCCCATCGGCATCGTCGCCGTGGGCGCCGACGGCTTCATCCGCTGGTTCAACGACGCCGCAGAACAGATTCTGAACAAACCCGCGGAGGCCATATTGAACCAACCCGTCGGCGCGGTGGGCAGCCGGATGGCCGACTACCTGCACCGCTCATTCCTGGGCGAGCCCGTCGAAGCCACGAAGGAATGGGTCGACCCGGAAACACGGCGCCACATCTCCGTCCAGACGCACCGCCTGATGGACAAGGATCAGCGTTGCCTGGGGGCCGTGGCCCTGATCCACGACACGACCGAATCCCATACCCTGCGCGAGAAACACGATCAACTGGAACGCGCCGCCTTCTGGAACGAGCTGGCGGCCAGCATGTCCCACGAGATCCGCAATCCGCTCGTGGCCATCAAGACATACGCCCAGCTTCTGCCGGAGCGCTATGACGACCCGGAGTTCCGATCCCAGTTCCGCACGATGGTCTCGGATGAAGTACAGCGCCTGGACAAGATCATCGACCAGATCAACTCGTTCGCGCATCCGCCGGCGCCCGACTTGCGGCCCATCGATATCTCGGCGACTACGCGCAAGGCCCTGCAACTGGCGGCTACCCGACATCCGCAGAACGGAATCCGGATCGATACGACGGTCGACCCCGATCTGCCGGTGGTTCTCGGGGATGACGCTGCGTTGTCCGAAAGCATCGCACACGTGGTGGTCAATGCCATGGAGGCTCTGCACGAACGCCCGCACCCGCACATCATCGTCAGCGCGCGCAAATGGTCGCCGACTCCCTCGCTGGATTCAGCGCACCCCGCGGACCGCAACGGACATGATCCCGCCGGCGTCGTGGTATCGGTGAAGGATAACGGACCCGGCATGAACGACGAGGTTCGCGACAAGCTGTTCTCGCCGTTTTGCACGACAAAGGCGCGGGGCATGGGACTCGGACTTCCGATCGCGAAGCGCACGATTATCGACCACAACGGACAGATCCAAGTCGAATCGGGCGCGAACGGAACGGAAGTCACACTGTTCATTCCGCGCGGCGAGATGACGGCGGCGGATGCGCCCGGTCGATAAGCGACTACTCGGCCAACAGGGCAAGGATACCCTCACGAATCTCTTCCACGGGATACATGCCGGGAAAGTCCTCGCGAACGACCCCCTGTCGATCCACCAGCCGGCGCGTGGGCAGGGCCCGTACGCCGCCGTAACCGGCCAGCCGGTCCGGATCGGCCAATATGACGGGATACGTGACACCCTGCTCATCCGCCACGCGCGCCACGCGATCCGGATCCTGCGAGTCCACCGCCACGCCGATCACGATAAAGCCCTCATCCGCCAATTCCCGGTACAACCGCTGCAGCCGAGGAAGCTCATCCACACAGGCCTGCGACCAGGACGCCCAGAAATCCAACAGGACAACTTTGCCTTGATACGCCGCCAGCTGGTCATGCGCCACAGCGGGAAGAGTCCGGGGCGCCTGCTCCTGCGCGGCGCGCGGAGGAGACGGACGCGGCGCGGCCGGACGAACCGGCTCATCCTGCTCCGCAGCCGGCATGCAACCCGTCCACAGCAGGCCGCTCAGCAGGAGAAGATAACTATGGCGTATCGGCCTCATTTTCTATAGCGCAGGTCCACTGTAATCGATCTACGCGCCCGATCAAGAATTGTGTTTTAGGTTACGATTTTGTTTGCTTCAACTCCAGGATTCATTCAGCATTCGGACCATGTAGGGGGGGAATGGATCGATGTCTGCTTCTCCTCCGGAAGGGGCATAGCTACGTGAGCGCCAAGAAAAAGTGGGGATCTCCGGGATGGCCTTGGGAATTGGAGCTGTTGGCTCTGGTTTTTGTGGCGACCTCCCTCGTCATCCCCTATTACCTCGAGTACGTGGAGGGGCCTCCGGAACCGGAAGAACTGTCCATCATGCAGCGCGCCGAACAGGCACGCAAACAGGAGGTGGCCTCGCTACAGCAGCAACAGGGATTCTTCTGGGCGGTGGCCATTGTCGGCATCTACGTCGTGCACCTGATTATCGCGAGCGCCTCGATCGAGATGATCTCGACTCCGTTTATTCACCTCTTTTCGCCGCTGATCTTTTCCATGATCACGTATTTCCGGTTACACTCCATAGGGGGCGGCACATCCGGACAAATCGTGTCCGGAACCCCCCAGGAAGCGGCGCTGTGGGCGTTGGGCGTCCTGGTCATCACGTTTCTCGTCGCCCGGATCCGAATGGCGCGGCACATGCTGCGCTTCAAGGACGTGGATTGGGATGTGAGTACGAAGGCGCTCATGGACGGAACATATCTGAAGGATCTGATTGTGACGGTCAAACCCCTGATCTATCCGCCCCGCATGTACCGGGCCTGCTCCGAAGGCGTCCTCATCGAAGGATGGTTCTATGTACTGCCCATCCCGTTTGCTGCCATCCAATCGGTCGAAGGCATCAAACGCATTGGTCTGGCCGCCTCGGGCGAATACTTCGCGACCTCCACCAAATCCCTGGTGCGCATCCAACTGGTGGAGCAGAAAACGCCGATGTACATTTCACCGGCGGACCGCGAGCAGTTTATGACCTATTGCAACCAGCACATGACGCGCGGCGTGGTCACGCTGGTCCGGGATACCGAATCGGGCGCATCCGGTACGGCGGCGGGTACCCGGGGCCGCTGACGAACTGATGTTCCCCGCTTCGCGTTCGGAATCCGGAACGTCATGAACTCGATCCGCTCGCCCCTCGAACAGGAAGCCGCTCAGATCCTGCGCCTGCTTCGCGAACAGGGCTACGACACTTACTGGGCCGGGGGCTGTGTGCGCGACAAACTGCTGGGCCGGCCGCCCAAGGATATCGACATCGCCACCGGCGCGCGACCGGAAGATATTGCGCGTCTTTTTCCCCACGCCAAGGAAGTCGGCCGCGCCTTCGGGGTTATGCTGATACCCTCGGGCGATCACGCTTTCGAGGTCAGCACTTTCCGGAAAGATCGGGCCTATGTGGACGGTCGTCACCCGACGAGTGTCGAATTTACAGAGGCGGAAGAGGATGCCCGCCGGCGCGATTTTACCATCAACGCCCTGTTCTACGACCCCGTGGAGGATCGCGTGGTGGATTATGTGAATGGACAGCGCGACCTCAAGGACCGCCTGATCCGCGCCATCGGCCGGCCGGACGATCGATTCGCCGAAGATCACCTGCGCCTGCTGCGCGCCGTACGATTCGCATCCGTTCTTCAGTTTTGCATCGAACCGGGAACGTTCTCCGCTATCCAGCGCTTGGCGCCCATGATTCACCGTATCAGCGCCGAGCGCATACAGCAGGAACTGACGCGACTGCTGCTTGAGTCTCCGCGCGCGGGCGACGGCCTGGTCCTCTTGCGGGAATCGGGCTTGCTGAAAGAGATCCTGCCCGAGGTGGAGCGGATGGCGGGACAGGAACAACCGCCGGAATTCCACCCCGAGGGCGATGTATTCACCCATACCGCAATGATGCTGAACGAGATGAAGGAGCCGACCCTTCACTTGGCCTACGGCATCCTTCTGCACGACGTCGGCAAGCCGCCGACGGCTTCCCTGGGAACCGACGCCGACGGCCGTCCGCGCATCCGGTTCAACAACCATGCGACCGTCGGTGCGGGCATCGCGGAAGACATCCTGGAACGACTACGCTTCTCGAATCACGACCGGGAGGCGATCGTGCATTCCGTCCGAAATCACATGCGGTTCATGGATGTTCGGCGCATGCGACGCTCCACATTGCGCCGACTGATCAGATCGCCGCATTTCCCGACGGAACTCGAACTGCACCGGGTTGATTGTCTGTGCAGTCACGGCGACCTCTCGAATGTGGACTTCTTGACGGAACGGCTGGCGGAGATCCGGGCGGAACCCGTTCTACCGCCCCGCTGGGTTACGGGTCGCGACCTCATCGCCCTGGGCGTTCCGGAAGGCCCGCGGATCGGCGAATGGCTGAACAAGGCCTATGAATGGCAGCTTGAAGGTGTCTGCCGGGATCGCGAAGAAACCCTGGCGCGTTTGCGAACGGAACTGGCCTCGGCGCCCGATACCGGCGCCCCATCCGAATGACGCCTCCGCGTGTTACCATTTCATAGAACGTAATACGCGGCACGAAGACAGCGACTGACAGGGACAGAGAATACACCGATGTACCAGAAGGGACAGACACCCGGCAGGTTGCCAATCACAATCCACTCATAGTCAACGGATTACACCGCTAGCCCCGAAACGCGTCCGGATGTTTCACGGGGTATCAGAAAGGGCGCATAATCGCCGTTACAGATTCAGGCTGAACGCGTTACCACCACACGCGCCACTGTTTCTCCGTCCCCTTTCTTTAGCCCAGGTCGACGGTCAGACCGTTCGAGGACGATCCGCCCGCAGGCGAACTCGGCGGTCTTTTCTTCTGAACCATCAGATAGCGGCCGATATCATCCGACGACAACAGGCCGAGCAACCGCCCCTGCTCCAGTACGGGATACACGGGCTGCTTGAAGGACCAGAGATCAAGGATGATCCGGGACAGATCGGCATCCGGCCGCAAGGCTACAAAATGCGTGTCCATGAGCTCCGCCACCCGGACCGGCTCGCCCGTATGCAACGCTTCGAGCCAGCTCGCACGGGGCAGGATGCCCACGAGACGATCCCCGTCCATCACGGGGAAGTCCTCCTGTTTGCGATGATAGAAATGATCGAGACACCGCCGGACATCATCGTCCGGATGCAACGGCACAAAATCCGTAAACATCACCTCGTCGACCCGCACGCCCTTGAGCGCGCCTTTGATACGGACCATGCGATCTTCGCCTTCCGCTCCGAAGAAAACAAATACGGCTATCAACATCAGAATGAGATGCCCACTCAACAAGCCGATGAAGAAAAAGCCGACGGCGACAAACTGCCCGATCCCCGTAGCCCAAGCCGTGGCCCGTTCATACGAAATCACCGAAGCCAGCAGACTGCGCAACACCCGGCCGCCATCCATCGGGAAGGCCGGAATGAGATTGAAGACGACCAGCAGGATATTCACGCGCGTGATGTGCGCGATCAGATCCATGAGACCGGCGGGAACAAGCGACATCTCCGTCCAGGAGGGCCATCCGAAAAAGGCTCCCAGTACCGTGACAATGACGACATTCACCAGCGGGCCGGCCACCGCGATCAGCAGTTCCTTGCGAGGTTCCTCCGGTATAGCCTTCATGGCGGCCACGCCCCCGATCGGCAGTAGCGTAATACTGCGCACCTCGATGCCGAATCGCATCGCGACCACGCTGTGACCGAGTTCGTGCAGTATCACGCAGAGGAACAGGAGGATAACCAGAGCAAGCGTCCACAAGCTGCCCGGCACGCCGCCCACCTGCCAGCCGGCCCAGCCGACCCAGGCCAGCAACAGCAGGAACGTCAGGTGGATGCCGATACGGATCCCGAGTATGCGCCCTATGGGTAGCGACCATTTCATGCCCGAGACGGTTCCGATTCCGGCTCATCGCCCGCGCGCAGAGCGTTGGAAAGTCCGACCAGGAATATGAATGCCATCAGTATGATACTGTTGCCGAAGTTGTACTCCACCATGCCGTTGAACAGTACCCCGATAAACGCGCCAAGAATCCCCGCCGATACCCGACTTCGCATGCAGGCGACGGCATGATAGCGGGCGAACTGACGGGACATCAGCCACCGGGCCAGGACGACCCACCAGATCCAGACCGCCGCGCCGACCCAACCGGCGTCCACGGCGACCTGCAGGATGTTGTTGTGCAGGTGATTCAACCCCGGCTGTATATGTGGGTAGTAAGCCGTGAAATCTTCATGTTCCAACGCGCGCGGGCCCGCGCCCAGCGGATAGTCCTTGATCATGTCCGGCGCCACCCGGGTCCAGAGAACCCATCGCCCGCCTGTCCCCAGCTCCATTTCCTCTTTCAGCATCAGAATGCGCTCGCGGGTTTGCGGCACCATGAACATCGCAAGCGTGCACAGCAAGAGCAGGTAGACCACCTTCCGCTGTTTCATCATCCAGCCCATCAGGAGCGCGACCAGTATGAACGAAAACCAGACGCCGCGTTTGAAGTGGATCACCAAGCCAACGACGTTCAGAAAGAGCACAAGGAACATCCAGGTCTTCTTACGGATCCATCGATCCCGGTCCCAGAGCGCGATCAGGAAGCACAGCGCGATCATGTACAACTGGGGATCCCGCATGTTGCCGGTATCGTAGAGGCTCATACCCTGAAATATCTCATAGGGGACGCGGACAATGTCCCATACGGCCAGCAGGCTGGTGCCCGCGATGAATGCGATGAAGGGCAGCATGATGCGTTCGGGATTCGTTCGCGCGCCAAAGACCCACCCCATCGGGAAAACGAGGGCCAACAGGAGGAGTCGCCGGCACTTGTCCAGGCTGAATCCGGGATTCGGCCCCAGGGCCGCCGCCATCACCGCCAGAACGCTAAAAAGAACCACCGGCCAGAAATAGGGGTTGGACAAGAAGTCAAACCGGCGCCGGCGTATGGCATGGTAGACCCCCAGCGCGAGCGCCAAGTACCCGAACGGTTGCGAGATGGAAATTGAGATGGGCAGGAAGAGAGCAAAACCCACCAGGCTGAGCATCAGATAGTACTCTTCAGGCTCAAAAACGGACCTATCCCTGATGACGGCTATAACTTTCATGACAACGGGTTGCTATGTTACCGGGAAGCCCGTTCCCGCACAATCTGAACGCCCGGCTCCGCCGTGATTTCCAGCGGGCTGTTTTTCCGGATGTAATCGCGGACGGCGGACCGGGTATCTATATCCGTAATCTCCAAGCGCGACGAGGGACGATCCGCCACGCGCCGGACTTGCGGAAAGCGCTGCCCCCCCGTGGCGAGTACATAGCTGTTCAGCGCGACCCGCAATCGTTTACGCGGATGCAACGCACGACCATCGGCATAGCGGATTTCTCCGATACGCGCCTCCTTACGGGAGGCCCGAATCAATTCATACTGAATGCCGTACACGCCCATGAAGTGCTGCGAGTCGAGCATGGTGAGATTCTCTTCCAGGATAAGCCGCAACTCGCGGGGCGTTATCGATATGACGCCGATCGCATTCTCATACGGCACGATCTTCCACAGATCCGACTCCGTGATGTCGCCCTCGGGCAATGATTCGGCCGTCAGTGTTCCATGCAAAACGACGTCCACCGGCACGGCATCGGCGATCGCGCGG
The DNA here is from genome assembly GCA_964425945.1 of uncultured Verrucomicrobiota bacterium. Lineage (GTDB taxonomy): Bacteria > Verrucomicrobiota > Kiritimatiellia > SLAD01 > SLAD01 > CAYRPR01. The sequence continues at coordinate 8,626 of CAYRPR010000034.1, forward strand.
GCAATAAGCTGCTGAACCTCCGAGTGGCCCGGTAGATCGGACGATGCCGACAGGGCGCGCCGGTTCTGTCCGACTTCACGCTCGAGATAGCGCCGCGCCTTGTCCAGATCCGCGCGCAGGACCGCTTCCAGGTCCTGATCGGGCGCGTATCGGTCGTCGATGGAAGTGGCCCGTCCGTCGCGTATCGTCAGCTTCTTCTCCACCGTATCGTACACGAGGTCAATGCGCCCCACCCACACGGCGTGGTATCCCGCCTGGGCATAGTACAAGTCGCCTACCCGAACGCCCTCGAAAAGCTGATGCGTATGGCCGCCGATCACGAGATGAATGTCCGGGAAGCGGGCGGCCATGTCGTTGATCTCATTGGCGAAATTGTCGCCATACGGCCTGTACCCCTGATGCGCCAGCACCATGATTACGTCCGGCTGTTCCGCCCGGACCTTCGGCATGACGGCCTGAAGCGCATCCGCCGATGACTGAATGATGACATCGCCCAGCAGATGGGGACGGCTCCACGATGGAATGCCCGGCGTGGTCAAACCGATGACGGCCACTCGGACGCCATCGATATCCTTGATCACAAAGGGTTGAATGGTCGGGAGCGGATGAGGCCGTCCCGGGCGAGCGCCGATATTGGCGCCCAGCGCGGGTACGGAACAACCCGACAACGCATCGGCCAATGAATCGACTCCCCAATCAAACTCGTGGTTGCCCACGACCCAGGCGTCGTAGCCGAGCCAGGCGATGGCGGTGTTCATAATCCGCCCGCGCGTCAGGAAGCTTTCCGCGCTTCCCTGATACAGGTCCCCGCCATCCAGCAGCAGGACATTGGGCTCCGCGGCGCGCACCTCGCGTATCAGCGTGGCCGCGCGCAACAATCCGCCCACTCCGACATTCCCGTCGTAGTCCGTGGTGGGCAGAATATGGCCGTGCACGTCCGTGGTGTGAAGAATGACGATGGGTACCTGCCGCGCAACGGTCATCCACGGCCAGGCAAGAACGCCAAGAATGCCGAACAACAGGAACAGCCCGACCGACCGTTGGCCCCTCGCCTTGCTATGGGTATGACGCCGCATGGCGTATCACGCAATTTTCAGCGAATCGTCGCCCATGCCCAATGCGGCACGATGACCCGCAACGACCGCCTTGTCGATCCGGCATTTGCGGACATCGCCCCGCATGGGTACATCGTACATGACATCCAGCATGATGTGCTCGAGGATGGCGCGCAGGCCGCGGGCGCCCGTGCCCTTCTCGTACGCGATCCGGGCGATCTCGCGAATGGCCGACTCGGTGAAACTCAGCTCGACATTCTCCATGGCCAGCAGTTTGGTGTACTGCCGGATCATCGCGTTTCGGGGTTCGGTCAGGATGCGCACAAGATCCTTTTCCGACAACTGATCGAGGCGGCAGACGACCGGCAGACGACCAATGAATTCCGGAATAAGACCGAACCGCAACAGATCCCCGGTTTCAATGCGCATGGAGAACTTGCTCGGCTCCGTTGATTCAGGGCCGGCCGAGCGGCCGAATCCGAGGGAGCCTTTGCCGATGCGCCGGCGAATCAGCTCGTCCATACCCACAAATGCGCCGCCGCAGATGAACAGCACATGCTCCGTATTGATCTTGATGTACTCCTGCTGCGGATGCTTGCGGCCGCCCTGCGGAGGCACATTGGCCACCGTGCCCTCGAGAATCTTGAGCAGGGCCTGCTGTACACCTTCACCGGATACGTCCCGCGTGATGGACACATTTTCGGTCTTTCGTCCGATCTTGTCGATCTCATCGATATACACGATGCCACGCTCGGCGCGTTCGACGTTGAAATCGGCCGCTTGCAGCAGGCGCAACATCACGTTCTCGACATCCTCCCCCACGTAGCCGGCTTCGGTCAGCGTGGTGGCATCGGAAATACTGAAAGGAACGTCCAGGATACGCGCGAGCGTCTTGGCCAACAGCGTCTTTCCACATCCGGTCGGACCGACCATAAGGATATTGCTTTTTTCCAGCTCGACATCGGCGTGCGGATCGTCCCCGCCCGGCCCGCGCAGTTTATTCTTGAGCCGCTTGTAATGGTTGTGCACGGCGACGGACAGGATCTTCTTGGTCTCGTCCTGCCCGATGACGTATTCGTCCAGCTTCTCCTTGATCTCGTGCGGCTTGGGCACCTTGATGTCGGGCGATTTCCGGCGATCGCGCCTGGAGGTTTCCTGCTGGATCAGGTTCTGGCACAGATCCACGCACTGATCGCAGATCCAGACATTCGGACCGGCGATCAGACGCTCGACGTCGCTCTGCAGTTTCCCGCAGAACGAGCATT
>CAYRPR010000035.1:0-10941 GCA_964425945.1 uncultured Verrucomicrobiota bacterium
GGGCGACCCGTAACTGCGAGCCGCCGACATCGTGCCAGATGGTCGGCCATTCGATAATCGGATACCGGGCGCGGCGCAATTGGAACAGCAAATCCACGTCGAAGGCCCAGCGCGTCAAACCCAATCGAGGCAGTACCGCTTGCAGGGCCTCCCGCCGCATCAATTTGGCGCCGCATTGCGTGTCGGAAATCTTGAGTTTGAAGACGTAGCGCACCAGCGCATTGAATACCCGCGAGGCGATCCGGCGCTTGAGCGGTTGCGGCGGACTCACCACGGCGCCGGGAATCCATCGCGATGCGATGATGATTCCGGCTTCGCCGATATGATCCACGAGATCCTGGAAGGACTGTGGCGGCGTCGCGCCGTCCGCATCGACGAAACCGACGTATTCCCCGCGCGCGGCCCGGGCGCCGATCATGATCGCGCCTCCCTTGCCCACCGCGCGCGGCTCGATGATCGGGACAACCTGCTTCACGCGCCGGCTGTACTCCTCAACGATTTCGGCCGTCCGGTCGCGCGATCCGTTGACCACGACCACGAATTCCACATCCTCGCCATACCGCGTGATAAAGAACGGCGTGTAAGCGTCCAACATGACGCCGATCCGTTCCTCCTCGTTATAGGCCGGTATGACGATGGATAGTCTCATAAGAATGGTTGATGGTTCATGGTTAATGGCTTGCCGCGGCGTAGTCCCGACCGCTTCGCGTCGCGACGAAGACGGGTTGATACCCGAATGTGTTCCACCCACCCCGCCCTGCGGGCACCCCTCCGGTGGAGGGGAAATCAAGGCACTCCCCTCCTCTGGAGGGGTCCACGAAGCGGGGGGTGGGTCCGGATATCAGTCCGCCAATGATTGAGGGTTGATGTGTCACTATCGTCCTCCTCCTCGTCCTCGAATCCCTCACGGTTTCCTCGTCCAGATCCTCAGGGTGGTGTAGGCCTGACCGAAATGCGGCACCTCCAGCGCCGGCTCGTAATAAGCCCGCAACAGGTTCTGCAACAACTCCTGTTCCTCCGGCGGCAGTTCCACCACCTCGGGACAACGGATCGTCAGGCTGTACCCGCTGATCGCGGCCACCGGACTATCCCCCGATTCGATCAACTCCAACAGCATTTCGCGATTCAGAACATTCAACCGTTCGGCCCGCTCGCGCGTCCATTCCGGGAAATAGCTGAACGGACCCATCTCCAGGCCGCGCGGCACGGCGCGGCGCGCTTCGATGGCCAGATACAGATCCTGGGTCAATATCAGATCCTGCGAATCCGTATGCTTCGCGACCCACGTGCCGGCCGTCTGCAACTGCCGCAGATCGGACGATTCCTTGAGCCGCCACCAGATACGATCCCGCTCACGCACCGCCCAAGCCTGATTCAATGGCGACGAAAAAGCCGATGCCAGCGAGAGCAGCAGCACGACTCCCAGCACGATCAATGCGCTGCGATCCGTCTCTGTGCGACCGATCAGCATGGACGCGATCAACGCGGCGAAGAGCGGCATGACGGGCGCCTGATAGTCGTCGTACGGGAACGGCGCCGCCAGATGGACGAACGTGACCGCCAGCGCCGACAACCAGATCAGATAGTGAAAATGCGGCGGCAGATGCGCATCCCCTTGCCCGCTTTCCCGTTTATCCAGACAGCGCCAGGCCAACGCCGCCGCGAATACACCAAACAGGAGATAATAGGCCTGCACCCAGCGCGACAGGAACCCCGCCTTGTACACCAGCGCCGACAACAGACTGCCCGCATGCCGTTCGGTGTGATACTGGATCACCCAGAACTGGAAATTCTCGGGCGCGAGCGCGGCAAACGGCGCATAGACGATCAGGAGACCCGCGATCGAGCTCAAGGTGAATACGAGCCATGCGCCCGGCGGCAGTATCCGCCGCTGACTGAACAGATAGATCGCGACCACGGGAAAGAGTATCCCCATCGAAATGCGAACACCCGTCGCCAGCGCCAGGGCCACCCCCGCCGCACAACACGCCGACCACGCGCGCCGCCCGCCCGCGTGGGATAACAGAAGGGCCGCCGCCGTGACGAACACCGCGCTCAGGGAATAGGTCTTTACGATCGTAGTGAAGTAGCTGTGATACACGTTGACCGCCAGCAGGATCAGCGTCGCGACCGCCGCGGCAATGCCCCGCCCCTTACCGGTCAATCGGGCGGCCAGCGCCGACGCCAACAGGATGGACAGCCAGCCCAGTATCGCCGTGGCCACGCGGCCGCCCGCCAGACCCCATGCCTCGACCACCGGATACATCAACGCATAGACATACGGCCAGACCGGACCCTGCGTGAAAGCGAAATCGCGATACGGGATGGCTCCCTCCGCCACGGAACGCGCGGCGTAGAGATACCAACCCTCGTCCTGGTTCAACTCGCCCCAATGCAGATTGACGCACGTCAATGCGCCGCCGGCCAGGACGGCCGCCAGGATCAGCATCGGAAGCCATGTTCGAAAGGACAAGTTAACGTACTCCGCCCTGCTTCAGTTCATCGACCAGGAGCTCAAAATGACGCCGGAGAATGCGCGCCCCCTTATCGAGCGCATCGAGCTCGATATACTCGTCCACCGTGTGGGCCTGCCGGATACTGCCGGGACCGAACACGATGATCTCGCGACAGGTCTGCGAAAACGGGCCGGCATCGCTGTAGCAGGCCGCGCCCTCCGTCCATCCCCGCTCGCCGCATGCCTCGCAACTCTTCTTCAGACGCTTGACCAGCGCCGAATCCGTGAACGTCGAGAAGGGCGTCCCCTCCTTTACGATACCCAGCTCAAAGGATTTGATGAATCCCTGTTCCTGGATGCGTTCCAGCCGCGCGCGCACATCCGCCAGCACCTGTTCATGCTTCTCCGACGGGAGTGTACGGCGATCCACCTGAATGAAACAACGGCCCGGCACCACATTGAGCGCCGTGCCGCCTTCGATCATGCCGATGTTCAGCGTCGGTACGCCGAGGACGGGATCCGTCCGCTCCCGCTGATCCTTCGCAATCTGTTCCTGTAGATGTTCGATCACCCGGTTCATCCCCAGGATGGCGCTCACGCCTCGTTCCGGATTCGATCCGTGCGCCGGCACGCCGGTCACTTCGATCCGGTACCAGAGGACGCCCTTGTGCGCGTGCACGATCGCCAGCTCCGTCGGCTCCAGCACAATCGCCTCGTCCGCGCGGATTCTCTTCTCGACCAGCGCCTCGGCGCCCTCATTGCCCCGCTCCTCGCCCATCGCCCCGATGAACAGGAGGCGTCCGCCCGCCTCCGCCAACCGGTCGAGCCAGTCCGGTTGCAGAATGCTCAACGCCGCCGCCATGGGCCCCTTGGTATCGCAGGCGCCCCGGCCATACAGCCGCTTGCCCTCGATACAAGCCTCGAACGGAGGGCGCGTCATCCCGTGCACGCCGACCGTGTCTAGATGCGATTCCATCATCACCGTCCGCTCGGCCTGCCGCGGACCATACGACCCGATCACATTCGGACGCTCCGGATCCGTCTCATCGAGGAACACCTCGAACCCGCGCTGGTTAAGAAAATCCGCCGTGAATTCGGCCATGCGCCGCTCGCCCGCGATGGACGCGTCATCCGTATGGGCCGGATTCACGCTGGGAATGGCGATCAGGCGGGACAGCAGATCGGTCAATTCGGAAGTGGTCGCCATATATCTCCCTGCATCATCTCACATTCAACGTTAAACGTTGAACGTTGAACGTTCAACAACTTAGACCGGGCAACCTCCCTGATGATCGAAGTCCTTTCGCCGCCCGCGGAGGGGCGGCCTACAAGCATATGTAGGCCGGGGCTCCGTCCCCGGCGGATATCCGGATCTGTGCCCGCTGTAGCCGCCCCTCCGCGGGCGGCGCTTTGGATTTCTCGACGTAACGATACCAGTTATTCCCATTTCCCGACTCGAAAAAATCCTACAAAACGCTATATATAGTAGTTGATTCCCCCAAGCCCACATGATATGGTGGACCTTCGGATAATTCAGTTGGTTTATTTGGCAAGCATTATCTTTCGGTCGAGTCAACTCGTCAAATACAGAAACAAGGAGAACGGCGTTGTACCTCAAGAGCATCGAGTTGGTCGGATTCAAGAGTTTTGCGGAGCGTACTAAACTGACATTCGAGCCCGGCATGACCGCCATCGTCGGGCCGAACGGATGCGGCAAGAGCAACGTATCCGACGCCGTCCGCTGGGTGCTCGGCGAACAAAGCGCCAAGGCCCTGCGCGGCTCCAAGATGGAAGACGTGATCTTCAACGGGACCGACTCGCACAAACCCCTCTCCATGGCGGAAGTCAGCATGTGCCTGGCGGGATGCGAGGGCACACTCGGCACCGAGTACGATGAGGTCGTCATAACGCGCCGCGTCCTGCGCTCGGGCGAAGGCCAGTACTTCATCAATAAGACCCCCTGCCGGCTGAAAGACATTCAACGCCTGTTCATGGATACCGGCATCGGCACCAACTCCTATTCGTTGATGGAACAGGGCCGCATCGACCTGATCCTGAGCTCGCGCCCCGAGGATCGCCGCGCGGTATTCGAGGAAGCCAGCGGTATCACCAAGTTCAAGGCCGACAAGAAGGAGGCGATCCGCAAACTCGAACAGACCGAAGCCAACCTGCTCCGCCTGTCGGACATCATCCGCGAAGTAAAACGGCGCATCATCTCCCTGCAACGGCAGGCCGGCAAGGCGCGCCGCTATAAATCCCTGCAGGACGAACTGCGCGGCCTCGATATCTACCTTTCCCGCGAACGCATCGGCACGCTGACCGACGAAGTCTCCTCGCTCGAATCGCGCCTCGCCTCGATCGTCGAACAGGACGAGGCCCTGCGCGCGGATATACGCGATACGGAAGCCAGGACGCTTCAGCATCGCACCGATCTGAACCGTATTGAAGAGGAAATTTCGCAGGCCATGGACGCCGCGTCCCGCGCCGAATCCGAGCGCAACCGGATGCAGCATGTCATGAACATGAACGAAGACCGCATCCGCGAACTCGCCGATCTGTCCGAGCGCGACAACAAGGACGCGAACGAGGCGCAGGACCGGCTGCAGGATCAGGAACGCCGCTTGCAGGACCTCAATCAGCGCATTGAACAGGCGACGGCCGAACGCGACGCGGCGGAACAGGATCTGGCCTCCAGTTCCCAGCGCCTCGCGGAACTGGATCAGGCGGTCGAGGATACCCGTTCGCTATTGAACCGACTGCGGTCGGACTCGATGGATCTCGAAAGCCGCAGTGCCCGCCTGCAGAACGAGTTGTCCGACCTCGACGCGGAGGAGCGCAGTAACGTGATCCGGCGCGAACGGCTGGCGGCGGAACTCGGCGAAGCCAAACGGTCGGTCGAAAAGTTTCAACAGCGCCAGGCCCATACCGAGGGCCAGATGCAGACCCTGAAACAGGAAGTCGCCCAACGCGAACAGCAGGTCCACGCCGTCGCTTCGGAACGAAACGACGCGCAGACGCGGCTGGCCGCGGTGCAGGATCAATTGCATGAGATCGAAACGCGATTTGCCGCGCGCCAGGCCCAGACCGACCTCGTGGCCGAATCGGATCAGCAGGCGGAAGGCCTGCCGGGCGGCGCCCGGGCGCTGTTGTCCTCCGAAGGCGACCTCGCGCCGCATCGGCAGGCCGTGCTCGGCATGCTGGCGGATCATGTGCAGGCCGCCCCCGGCTATCAGAAGGCGCTCGAAGCGGCCGTGCGCCCCTGGCTCGATGCCCTGGTGATCTCCAACGACGCGTCCGTGCGGGATATCCTGCGCGCGCTCGAAAGCCGGGCAACCGGCGCCGCGCGCATCCTGGCGGTGGATACGTCCTCGGCCGGCATCCCCGCTCAGGCGGACGGCGACCTCCTGATCCGCCATGTGCAATGCACGGAACAGGGCCGCGCCGTCGCGGAACGCCTGTTGCGCGGCGTGCTCGTCGTCGAACAACTGACGGATATCCCCTCCCCCCTGCCGGAAGGCACAACGTGGGTCACGAAATCCGGTTCGGTGATCCGGTCTGACGGATCATCGGAATACTGGACCCCGGAACAGGCGGAAACCAATCCGTTTTCGCGCCGCCATATGCTGGACGCGTGGAAACGCGAACTCGGGGATCTGGACCATGAGAAACGCCGTCTGCTGACCGAGCGGGACCACCTGCGCGCCCGGTTGCAGGAATTGGAAGGACGTCTGGACGCCGCCCGCCACGACCTCGAGGAAAGCCGCCGCGCGCTGGCCCTGTGCGAGGGCGAATTCCAGGTCAAGGCCGAGGAGGCCGGCCAGGCCGCCGAACGGCAGGAAACCGTGGCCTTCGAACTGAACTTGGTGAATGAACAACAGCAATCCGGCGGCGACCGCCGGAGCGCAATACTCACCGATCTCGACGCCGTCCGCAAACGGCACGAGGAGGTCCGCGCCGAGATTAATACGCGCACGGACGAAATCCGCGTATCCGAACAACAGCGCTCCGAATGGTTGAGCGCGGTGACCGAGAAGCGCGTGCGCGCCGCGGAAGCCAAACAGACCAGCGGGCACCTGCTTAACCAGCGCGAGTCGCTCGAAAGCCGTGTGCGTGAACTGCAATCCCTGATCGATGAACGCCGACATGGCCTGTCCAACTATCAGGACCGCATCAACCATCTGCGCCAGGAGATGAACGACGCCGCGCAACGGATCCAACCGCTGGAAGAGGAAGCCGCTCGGTATCACCAGTCACTGAGCGACGCGCGGAAACGCCGGGAAGGTATGCTCGCCGCCCTCACTTCGTTCGAGCGCGCCCTCCAGGAAAAGCGCACGGCCTCCGACGATCTGCGGAGCCGGAAGTCGCAGATCGACGTCGAGCTGGCCGAACAGCGCATGCGCCGCCAGAATATCATTGAGCGCATCGCGCAGGACTACCACATCACGACCGAACAGATGATCAACGAGCCCGATCCCCAATGGCCCGAGGGCCAGGTGCCGGATCGCGACGCGGTGGAAACGCAAGTGGCCGAAATCCGCGCGAAACTGGAATCCATGGGCCCGGTCAACCTGGTCGCCATCGAGGAGCACGAGGAGTTGGAGGAACGGATGAAGTTCCTCACCCATCAGCATGACGACCTCGTCAGCGCCAAACAGCAATTGATGGATATGATCCGCCGGATAAACGGCACGACGACCGAGATGTTCACGAGGACCTTCGACCAGGTGAACGTCAACTTCCAGGAGATGTTCAAGAAGCTGTTCGGCGGCGGGTCCGCCAAGCTGGTGCTCGTGGACGATGAGGACGTGCTGGAGTCCGGCATCGAGATCATCGCGCGGCCTCCGGGAAAGAAGTTGCAGACCGTATCCCTGTTGTCCGGCGGCGAGCGTACCATGACCGCGGTGGCCCTGCTGTTTTCCCTCTACATGGTCAAGCCCAGCCCGTTCTGTGTGCTGGACGAATTGGACGCCGCGCTGGACGACTCGAACATCGGCCGGTTCGTGAGCATGTTGAAGGGTTTCCTGGACGACTCGCAGTTCATCGTCATCACGCACAACCGCCAGACGATCGAAGCGGCGGACGTGTTGTACGGCGTAACGATGGAGAAGCATGGTGTGTCGAAGATCGTGTCCGTACGCTTCTCGCGTCATGCCGCCGAGGCCCAGCACGCCTTCCAGAAACCGGAGCCGCCTCCCCCGGCGGAAACGCCCCCCGAACCAGCCCCCGTCGCGCCGACCGCAGGCTAGAGGAAACCGGGCTGCGGAAAATTCGAAATCCGAATTTCGAAATTCGAAACAAACACGAAATTCGAATGTTCAAAATTCAAAACGGCCATTTCCAACAAGCCGCATGGGTTGTTTCGTGCTTTAGAAATTCGAACATTTAAATTTGTTTCGGATTTCGATATTCGCGCTTCGGATTTGAGGCCGACGGCCATCCGGCTCTTCCATGTGGCACGGGCATCCTGCCCGTGAAGATCTTGCCGCAAAGAGGCCCAATAAGGCGCAAGAACAGCGGAGAGGGTGATTCGATATCTCTTACGCCGACACAGGTGTCGCATGCAGTTTGATGCCGAGGGCATTCACGACCTTGAGGATGGTGTCAAAACTGGGCGTGCGCTCACCGGAAAGGGCTTTATACAGACTTTCCCGTGAGAGTCCGGCGTCGCGTGCAACCTGACTCATCCCTTTCGCTCTGGCGATGTCGCCGAGCGCTTTTGCGATGAATGCCGCATCGCCGCTGGACTCCTCAATGCAGGCTTCCAGATAGGCGGCCATCTCTTCGGGGGTGCGAAGGTGTTCAGCGACGTCATATCGGGTGGTGGTCTTTTTCATGACGCAAGATTATCTACATGACTGTAGCCTACTGGATACACCGCGTCAAGGAGCGGATCCATTAAATTCGAAATCCGAATACCGAAACTCGAAACAAGCGCGAAATTCGAATGCTCAAAATTCTAAACAGCCCGTTCCCGGAAGCAGGAGGGGTTGTTATGCGTTTTAGAAATTAGAGCATTCTGATTTGTTTCGGATTTCGATATTCGTGCTTCGAATTTAAGATCAAGGGCGGCCGAAATTAACACAAACGGCGCAAGAAAGAGGAAACCACGGCTGTGCTTGCCGCGCCGGAGACTTGGCGTAGGCGGGTCACGGCGTAGCTACAACGTGAAGCGGTCGGGACAAAGCCGAAATACACGGATATCACGGAAAGCAGGAAGAGGATCTTGACCGTTTTCCTCCCGTTTTCTTCTTCCCAACGTTTTCGAATTTGTTTCGGATTTCGACATTCGTGCTTCGAATTTATGACCGGAGGCCATCCGGGGCTCTTCCATGTGGCAAAAGCAATCGCACGAACAAAGCCTGTCCCCTACGGTGAAGGCAGGTCGAGTTCAATGCGATAGAACGCCCCGGCTTCAACCGGCGCCGAATCGGTATACGTATTCAGGGGATATTCGCCGGGAATATTGGTGGCGATAAATTGATAGGACGCCTCCACCAGGTTCGTGGCGCGGGAAAGCGAGTAAAACTTCCCGGTGACACCCGGCCATTGAATGATGATTTCGCCATCGAAATCGAACGCACTACTATCAATGCGAAGGAACGATGCATTGTTGGTCGGTTCGGTGCCGGCCAGATATTCATGGCTATCCAGGAAACCGTCACCATCCCAATCGGAGGACGCGTTGACATTGGTCAGACTGCCGAAGTTGTCCATTTCCCACTGGTCCGGAATGCCGTCGCCGTCGGAGTCAGGATCGGAACTGGCGGCGGTGACCACGCTTCCGGTCGGGGAATTCGTGCTGATACCCGCGCTGTTCGCCGCTCGGGCGCGGAAGTAGTACGTGACGCCTTCGATCAGGCCGGTGACCACCTGGCTGGCGCCGGCGACGGTGAGATTGTCGTAGCCGGGGACGAAGCTGTCAACGGGAGCGCCGCCACTGCCGGAGCTTACGGAGAAATCGTCGAGATCGATGGTGGCGCCGGTGTAGACGCGAACCTCGTAGTTGAGGTTGGTGGCGCCGGCGGCGGGGGTGTTGCTGAGCACGATCTGAGTCCATTCGGATGCAGTCGCGTTGAACGTGTCGGGTTGCAAGATGTCGCCTGTGCCAGGTCCGTTGTTCCAACTGGACCAGATGCGGACATCGGTGCCGTCGCCGACCGACGCCGTACGGTACCAGTAGCTGATGGTGTAAACGGTGGATCCGTCGGCAACCGGGATAGCGACTTGCTGGGCGAGGTCGCGCGTAGAGGTGGCGACACAGCGAATATGATAGGTGCCGCTTCGGGGGTTCTCGGTGGATATGGTGTAGCCGGACTCTACTTTACCCCAGCCGGTCGTGTCGCCGGTTTCAAAGCCGGGATTGGTCATCAGGTTTCCGCCACCGCTGCCGCTGACGGAGAAGGTTTCGCTGGTGCTGACATCCAGCCGGTAACTGGTGGCGTTGCTCACCGTGCTCCACGCGGCGGTGAATTCCGTGGCGTTGGTGGCGCTGGCCCAGATGGCGGCGGGGGCGACCGGGATGGTCGGCGGCGGTTCGCCACTGGTGGTGGTCGTGACACTGCCGGTGGGTGAATCGGCGCTTTCGCCCTCGTCGTTCGCGGCGTGGGCGCGGAAGTAATAGGTGCGGTCTTCGGCCAGGCCGGAGACAAGCTGGCTGGTGCCGGCGACGGTGAGGTTGGAGTAGCCGGGGACATAAGCGGGCGCACCGGCTCCGCCGGCGTAGCTGTGACTGCCGAGAAAGCTTGTGGTGTCGGTGAGCTGGCTGGTCCACTCGGCGGGCGCATACGTGACAGTCCCGGCGCTGACGCTGCTCAAGCGAACCAGGGTGACATCGACGGCAAAATTGTCGCTGCTGCCGATGGTGCCGATGACATCGATGTTCACACCGTTCTTAGCGAGGGCGACGGCATCGTTGCCGTTGAAGGTCAGGCTGCCGGATGTTTGGTCCGCCTGGGCGAGAATGGTCGCGTTGGCGCTGCTGTTGGCGATCACAAAGACATCCCCGGGCGCCACGGTGCCCGTGAGCGTGATGGTGGTGAACGACGTACTGCCGTTGTAATACAGCCGAAGCGTGTAGCCTCCGGCGGAGAGGTCAACCGAAGCGCCGGTGCCGTTGAAAATCTCGATGGCCTTGTTGTTGCTCGATCCCTCGATGTATTCAGACAAGAACAGATCGGCGGCCGGGGCGGCGCCGCCCACGAAAACGGCATTGGTCGCGACATCGAGCCGGTAACTGGTGGCGCCGGCGACTGCGCTCCACGCTGCCGTGAAGTCGGTGTCGTTGGTGACGCTGGCCCAGATGGCGGCAGGCGGAGGCGGCGGGCCTTCCGTAACGACCACGGTGACCGTCTGCGTGGCGGCGCCGACAGAGTTCGTGGCGATCAATGTGAAGGTGCGTTCGCCGATGTCGGAAAGCGGGGGAATGTAGGTAAGCGTATGGGCCGTGAAGCTGTAGCCGCTGGATGAGGTAGTGGATTCGAGGCTGA
>CAYRPR010000036.1:0-894 GCA_964425945.1 uncultured Verrucomicrobiota bacterium
TCGATCCACGGTGACGCGAAAACCGGCGTCCCATCGCAACCGCTGACGCACCAAGCCCGCCACCAGCAGGGTCACGAGCGCGACCGGCAAGGCCAGCCAGCCGATCACACGGCCCGCCCCCATCATCCACACCGTAATGAGCGGCAGATTCAGATCCGCATCCACAAGCATTTCGTAGAAAGACGGCATGAGGAAGCCGAGCATGACTATGCCCACCACCACGGCGAGAACCAGCACGATCATCGGATACATCATGGCGGTAATGATCCGGCCGCGCACGTCCTGTTGCTGATCCAGGAACTGCGCGAGCCGCTCCATGACCACGTCCAGATTCCCGCTCTTCTCGCCGGTCTGTATGACCGCCCGCTCAAAGGCATTGAGGCCGTCCGCCGCGTCGGCCAGCGCGTCGGCCAGGGACGCACCCTCACGCAGGCGGTCGCGCACGCCCGCCAGGATATTGCGCGCGGGGCCCAACTCCGGCGACTCAATCAAAATCCCGAGCGCTTGCGCCAGCGGCAGGCCCGCCCGCAGCATCGAAGCCAATTCGCGGTACACCGTCGCGCGCGTATCGGCCCGGAAGGATGATCGCGAGCCGACGCCCGACAACCGGCGCGCGCCGCCGGCCGGATGGACCTTCTCGGCCAGTATGCCCTGATTGGCCAGTTTCTCGCGCGCTTCCTTGAGATCGAACGCCTCAATCAAGCCGCGCATGGATTGACCGGCGGGTGTAAATCCTTTGTATTCAAACGTTCTCATCGGCGGCAGAAAATACGAAATCCGAATTTCGAAATTCGAAAGAAATACGGAAAAATAGAATATTCAAAAAGACAGATCCAAAATTCAAATTTCGATTTTGTTCGGATTTCGATATTCGTGCTTCGTGCTTTCATCACG
>CAYRPR010000036.1:904-10823 GCA_964425945.1 uncultured Verrucomicrobiota bacterium
CGAATCAATTCCCCAACGCTCGTGGCGCCGGCGGCGACCTTATCCAAACCGTCATCCAAAAGGGATTTCATACCGTGTTGAGCGGCCATTGCCTGAATCGCCTGTGAGCCGGCGCCGGTCCGGATCGCCTCCTGGATATCGGGTTCCAGCACGATCAGCTCGAACAGGCCGATCCGGCCCCGGTACCCGCCGGTACAGGACGAACAACCACGCGCCCGATAGATCGTCCGGCCGTCGAGCCGCGCCGCGCGCGGTCCAAGAAACGCCTTGTCCGCATCCGACAGACCGGCGGCCTCACGACAGGACGGACACAATCGCCGCACCAGGCGCTGGGCCAGTGACGCGCGCGTGGACGAGGCGACCAGATACGGTTCCACGCCCATGTCGACAAGTCGGACCACGGCGCCGGCTGCGTCGTTCGTATGCAGCGTGCTGAACACCAGGTGTCCGGTCAGCGACGCGCGCACGACAATCTCGGCCGTTTCCATGTCCCGCGTTTCGCCGACGAGGATCACATCCGGATCCTGACGCAGGATATGACGCAACCCGCGCGCAAAGGTCAGCCCGATCTTCGGCTTGACGGCCATCTGGGAGATCGTCGGGAGTTGATACTCCACGGGATCTTCGATCGTAATCACGTTCAAACTGCGCGTATCCAGTTCCTGCAAGGCGGCGTACAGGGTCGTGGTCTTGCCGCTGCCGGTGGGACCGGTCACCCAGATGACGCCATGCGGTTCGCGCAACAGATTCTGGAAGCGAACGCGCATCCCGTCGTCCATGCCAAGCTGTTCGAGCGAGAGCAAAGCGGATTCGCGATGCAGGAGACGCAAAACCACCCGCTCGCCGTCCGAGACGGGCACCGTGGACACACGAATATCAATCTCGCGTTCGCCGACCCGCACGCGCGCGGCGCCGTCCTGCGGCAATCGCTTCTCCGCGATGTCGAGATGGGCCATGACCTTCAGGCGCGAGATCAGGGCCGATTCCATGTGTTTCGGCGGCGCGGTCTTGTCGTACAGGATACCGTCCATGCGGTAGCGCATGCGCACGCGGTCGGCGTAGGGCTCGATATGGATGTCCGAGGCATCGGATTTAAGCGCCTCGAGCAGGATCAGATTGACCAACTGGGTGACCGGCGCCTGGTCCGCGACACGCAACAGATCGTCCGATCGGGCGCCTTCCTCGACGGGCCGTACGGGTTGCTCGCGGGACAGGTCATCCAGAAATTCCTCGGCCGTATCCTGCCGGCTGTAGTAACAGCGTTCGATACCGCGCCGGATCACATCCGGCGGCGCGACAATCAGATCGCATTCGCAACCGAGCAGGAGGGTCAGGTCATCCTGTTCCGACACCTTCGTCGGGTCCGCGGTCAGCACGGCGATTTCGCCGTTTAACCGGATCGGCAGCATGTGATGGGACCGGGCCCATTCGACGGGCAGGTGTTCCACCAAGGACGCGTCAAGCAGGGTGTCATCCACCTCCGGCATGAACGGAAGGCCGAACTGTTCGGCCAGCGCGGCGAGCACGTCGAGCGGATGAACGATGCCCTGCTCCGTCAGCCATTCGCCCAGACGCACGGGGTCGCCGGAGAGGGATTCCGCTTCGGCGATCTGGGACGAGGTGACTTTGCCCTGTCGCACGAGAATGTCGCCCAGTCCCATGCTCACTCCTTGGACGGCGCGCTGATTCGGCGGTCCGCGGCGGTATCGCCCAGATCGGTCTTGTCTTCGAGCGATTCGCGCATGGCAATCGCCTCCTGCATGTCCGTTACAATATGCGGTGTGACAAAAATCAACAGGTTCGTCCGCTGGGCGCGGGTACTGGTATTGCGGAACAGATGCCCGAGGAGCGGGATATCCCCCAACAGCGGGACCTTCGATACGGCCCGGATCTGGTCCTCGCGGATCAGACCGCTGATCACCACCGTGGACTTGTTGGGAATGGTTACGGTGGTGGACACTTCGCGCTTGGCGATCGTCGGGGCAAATTGCGTATCCGGCGGCCCTTCGTCGATGATCGCTTCGATCACCGGATTCAGTTTCATCCGCACATCCTGATCCGGGTTGATATACGGCGTGACATTGAGCCGGATGCCGACATCCATGCGCTCGATATTCTGGATCACATCGCGCGCGGTACCCGCGCCGCCGACAATCGTCGAGCGCAGAATCGGGATGTTCTCGACCACGCTCACGGAGGATTCGAGATTGTTCTGCGCCCAGAGCGGGATGTTCGAGAGAATCTTGACGTCGCGGTTCTCGGACAGCGCGCGCAGGAGAAACGGGATACGCGGCTGGACACGGCCCTCGGCGTCGATGAATGTGCCGCGCGCGACCCCCAGGCTCAGGCCCTGCGGGAACAAGCCGGACAGCAGGTCATTGATCGCGTCCGTCTGGCCGGGCCGACTCCGGCCAATAATGGTGGTGCGGCCCTCCTCCGGCGCTTCGATCGTGGACCAGTCCACCCCCAGGTCCAGGTTGCGCCCCACCCCGACCTCGACGATCAGAATCTCGACCATCACCTGCTGAACCACCTGGTCCAGTTGACTGACCAGCTGTTTGACGAGTTCAAAATCCTTGGGGCTGGCATCCACGAGCAAGGCGTTGTTCGGTATGCTGGGCTCCACGGACACTTTCGGGCGCTGATCGTCGGCGGTGCGGGCGAGCAAGGCGTTCAGGCTCTTGGCCGCGTCCTCGGCCGCCAGATATTTCAGGAAGATCACATTCAAGCGGCCATAACCCGACGGCGTTTCGACGTCGAGCATCTCGACGACGCGTTTCAGTTCATTGATCTGGAATTGCGTGCCGACCAGCATGAGGCTGTTGGCGTGCGGCGCCGCGACGGCCATCACCTCGCCGGGCGCCAGCGCGCCGCCTTCGGCGACCTGCTGCATGGTGCGCGTCAGGCGTCGGCCGGCCGCTTCCGCGCCGGCCAGCGCCGTCATGATCTGGCGGGCCAACTCGTCCGCCGACGCGTGTTGCAGGGCCACGACCTCCACCATGCGCGCCTGGCCGGGCTGATCGATCTCGCGGATGATCTCCTCGATTCGCTGGATGTTGTCGGCCGTATCCGTGATGATCAGGTGATTGGTCGGCCCGAACGCGTTTGCGGCGCCAGCCTTGCCGCCGCGGATCATCGGGTCGAGCACGCGCTTGAGGTCGGCGGCGCTGACGTGTTCGAGCTTGATGATCTTCGTGATCAGGCCTTGCGGCGCGACGGGATCATCCGCCCGCACGACCGGCGCGGCGTGGATGCCGGATTCCGCGAGCGGAATCACGTGGTACAGCTCATTGCGCCGAACCACGGTGTAGCCGCGCGATTCGAGGATCGTCAGGAAGAACGGAAACACCTGTTCCGGCGGGATCTGCGGCGGGGTCAGCAACGTCACGCGCCCGGTCACCTGGTCATCGACGACGAACTGTTTTCCGGTCAGTTCGCCGACCAGCTTGATCACGAGGCGCAGTTCGGCGTTATCGAAGGAAAAATTGACATAGTCCCGGGATTCTTCCCGCTCAACCTGCCCCGATACCACCGCGATGAGTCCCCAGACCAGCGCCAAGGACAACAGGATGTGCCTTCGGATAAACATCTACTTGGTTATACCTCGATTCGAGGCTTCGATAAACCTTAATACATGCTCTATTTCGGGGATGTTTTCCAGTTCCGATTTGATCTTTTCGACGGCCTTGCTCGTGGGCAACTCCTCCCGGTAGAGGATCTTATAGGCGGTCTTAAGCGCCCGCTGGGCCCCGGCGCCGATCTCCTTCCGCTTCAATCCGACGGTGTTGAGCCCGTGAACCGCCAGCGGATTGCCGTCGGCCATCATGAACGGGGGCACGTCCTGCACGACTTTGGAACAGCCGCCGATGATGGCCAGTCGCCCGATCTGCACGAACTGGTGAACCCCACATAGTCCGCCGATGATGACCTGATCCTCCACGACCACATGCCCGGCCAGAGTCGCGCAGTTGGCCATGATCACCTCGTTGCCCACCCGGCAATCGTGCGCGATATGCGCGTACACCATGATGTGGCACTGGTCCCCCACCCGCGTGACATCGCCGTCGCCCGTGGCGGCGTTGACGGTCACGTACTCGCGCAGGGTCGTGCGGTTGCCGATCTCCACGCGGGGCCGGCCGCCCTGGAACTTGAGATCCTGCGTCTGTGTGCCGATGCTCGCAAACGGGAAGATCGTGCAGGCCTCGCCGATGGTTGTGTCGCCGTCGATGAAGGCGTGCGCCATGACGCGCGTGTCCCTGCCGATGCGCACGTTCGGCCCGATGACGGCATACGGCCCCACGTCAACGGTGTCGGCCAGTTCGGCGGTGGAGGCCACGATGGCCGTGGGATGGATGGTCGCCATGACGTCCTATTCGCTCTTGCGTCCGAACATCAGATCCGCCTCGGACGCCAGTTCGCCGTCGACGAGGACCTGTCCGTGGCATCGGCACATATTCAGACGAATCTTGGTGATGGCGACTTCGATCCGCATCTGGTCACCCGGTTGCAGGGGTTTGCGGAATCGCGCGTTGTCGATGGCCAGGAAATACGCGATCGCCCCCTGCCGCTGTGTGATCAGGTTGAGCAGGAGCCCGCCGACCTGCGCCATGGCCTCGAGTTGAAGCACGCCGGGCATGATCGGGTTGCCGGGAAAGTGGCCCTGGAAAAACGGTTCGTTGAACGTCAGATTCTTGATACCGACAATGCGTTCCTTGTTGTCGCACTCGATAATGCGGTCCACCAACAGCATCGGAAATCGATGCGGCAGGATCTCCTGTATTTTCTGAATATCCATGAACGCCATGTCTTTGTCTCCTTGGTACCGGGAGCTTGTCTCGCGCTGATCAGATTCGATTGGGCCGGACTATACCAGAGGAAGGAGCCGCTATGCAAACCGCAAAGCGGGGGAATTTGAGCGGCCCGGCTTATTGCGGGCTGGACCGCGTGCCGAGCAGTCCGAACATGATCGGTTGATCCACGTCCAGCAACTCGTACGACACGTCCACTTTCTCGACCCAGGCCAGATGCCGGGCCAGCTTGAAGACCTGAAAACTGTCGTCGCGCACCAGGAACGTGATCATCTCCTCTTCCTTGTTCAGGTTGACGATGATGCGTCCCAGCCAGTCGCTGGGACCTTCCCGCGCGACGTCCTGCAAGGCGTATCCGCGGGCGCCCTCTCTCGGCCGGAACGCGATCTGGCCCATCAGCGCGTAATTCAACTCGACGCGGTAGGCCTCGTCCTCGACTTGCGCGTTGGAGAGCAGGATCAGCAGCTTGTCCGTCTGTCCCTGGGCTTCCGTGCGGATCCGCCGCAGTTCGTCATTGGCGCGCGTCTGCAGATCCTCCACCGGCACAAGGAACAGTTCATTGTTACGCGCCTCGATGAAGACCGGGCGCTTGTCGGTGCCGTACTGCATCGGCGTCGGGATGAGCACGCGGATCTGGGACGCGTCGATGCCCGTCAGGATGATGATCAGCACCAGCACGCCCACCAGACAGGTCATGATGTCCAGGAACGAGTCGAGATTGACACTGGCGGATCGAGCTTTGGCCATGGGTTCCTATTGTATCGGTTTCTGCACGCGACGCGCCTCGTAGGGGATTGGTCGCCCCTCTTCAAACAGTTCGAACCCCATATCGATATTGCGATCCTTGATCACGTTGCGCATGTGCGCGGCGACCTGGGCCGACCGGGGCCGGACCAGCAGGATGATGTATTCATCCTGACGCCGATCGTAGACCAGATCGAGCAGTTGCTCGAAAGCGGTTCCGGGGCGTTCCAACTCCCGTATGGGCACCACAATCCCCTTCGAGGACTTCTCGCCGGCCCCATCCTCCAACTCGTCGTGGTTGGAATAGATGATGATGCGGTCGCGGTGCACATCGATATAGGCGGGCTCCTTGAGTTTGTTGCCCTGCGGGAACGGCGCGTCGCCCTCCGTGCCCGTCCCCTCCTCCACGTACAACGACGACGTGATGATGGAAGTGATCTGGGTGTTTTCCGGGTTGCTGACGATGATCAGCGTATTGCTGACCAGCAACATCACGAGGGCGCCGATCGTCATGACGAGGATCGACATGAAGGCGAACAGGTCCTGTTTGACTTCTGCTTTCTTGCGCGCCATGACTCGCCCATTCCGGCCGATTCACACCGGCCACTCGCCCTACGCGGGCTCTTCCCGCAACGTGATGGTTCGCGGCTTGCTTAACTGCTTGCAGAAGGCGTCGGTGGTGGCCAGATGCCCGCGCAGGTCCTGCAGGGTCTTCGCGAATTCGTCCGACGACGCGATGCCCTCCATGCCCTGGCGCACCGCCTCCTGAATCTTCAACAGGTCCTCGATCGTGGCCGCGAGTTTGATCACATCCTGCATCTTGGCCGACAATTCCTGCGCCGCGCCCAACGACTGCTGGGCCGCCTCGCGCGTGGCGGACTGGATCGATTCCGCGCTCTGCTTGTACTCGTCGGCCACCTTGCGCGACGCGTTGTACAGGTCGTCGCCGAGCGCCTTGAACTGCTGGGCTTCCGCCTCCGACAGGTCCTTCCGGCGGGCCAGGATCGATTCGTCCTGCACTTTGACGTCGTCCACAATCTTGCGCATGGAGGCTTCGAGCGAGTCGCCGACGGTGGCCATGCTCGAGGACAGCCGCGCCGTCAGGTCATTCAGCGTGGCCTCGTAGTTGCGCGCCAGACCCGAAAAGCGCTCTTCAACGGCGGCCGACGCCTTCTCGATGGAATTGGTGAACACCTCCTCGTAGCGGTCCGGATCGGGGATATAGCGCCGGAAGGCGGCCTCGATGGAGTCCTCCAGGTTTTCGATCACGATCGGCTGTTGCTCGGGCGACGGGAAGCGCGACATCAGGGTGTCGTCGAGGTAGCTGTCGATTTCCACGAAGAGGTTCTCCTCGCGGCGCTGGATGATCGAAAGCGGAAACATCAGGATCACGGAGAGAATCAACGCGAGCAGGGTCGTGTCGAAGGCGACGCCGAGACCGATGGTCACGCCGCCGATGGCGTCCTTGATCTGCGACAGCTCGGCCGCGCCCGCCAGGAACTCGGCGAAACCCGACACGGCGTTACCCAGGCCCACCACCGTGCCGATGAAACCGAGAATCGGAATGGCCCAGATGAGCACGCGACCGATGGAATAAGACGAGTCGGAGGCGGTCATGTCGCGATCGGATTCGGCCGAGGCCCAGGTCGCCACGCGCCCGATATCCTTGGATCCCAGCCACAACGCCAACATGCGGTCGATGCGGCTCAGCAGGATGCTCGAATGGAAGGTGTCCTCGGAACGCACTTTCTTGCGCAATTCCATGATCTCGTCGTCGTTGGCCAGATCGATATCCGGATTGACGGGGCCTTCGGCCACGGCGCGCAACTGCTCGCGGACGATACGAGCCTTGAGCACGATCAGGGCGAGCACCATGGAGGCCATGAAAAGCTCGACGTACTGCACGGGACCGCGCTGGCGGATGATGCTGTAGATATACGCGATACCGGGCGCCATGTCCTTCAGCGGCTGCACGGCGAAATAGATGACAAAGGTGCCGATCACGCCGGCCAGCAACTGGATGACCATATTGGCGTCCGTACTCGGTCTCGCCCCGCTGACTTCTTCGTAACCGACGTCGCGAATCACTTCTTCCGCCATAGATCACCTCATACCTGAATAAACCACTCTACCGCGCATCCCGGGATAAGGACACACGTCGTATTCTGCCATGCTCTGGTAAACGACCCCGTTTAATATGATTCAGCGTACGCCATTTGTCCAAAACAAAAAAGGCAAGTCAAATCATTTCTGGAGGGATACAGGGCGGGCGGCGCGGCGCGGGATTGACTTCAACGCCTCAAAAGCCGTTTATACGGGACATGAACGCATCGGTGCGAACGCCCCAGGTGATCTTCTATGAGGCTTTTGACGAGGAAGCTTCCCAGTTAAAGGGCCGGTTGCCCGATGGGATCACGGCCGAATTCACATGGAGAACAATTCAGGAATCCGGACACGGCGATCCCCCCGCCCCGCTGGTCAGCATCCGCACACAATCCGAACTGCCGGCGGATTGGGGCGGGCGGATCGACGCCGTACTCTCGCGCAGCGCCGGCTACGACCACCTGCTCGCCTGGCGCCGGCGATGCGGCGCCGATGTGCCGATGGGCTATCTGCCCGACTACTGCGCGCGCGCCGTGGCGGAGCAGGCGATCCTGGCCATCCTGGCCCTCTACCGCAAACTGCCGCGACAACTGCAGCAGTTTTCGACGTTTCATCGGGACGGTTTGACCGGCCGGGAATGTCTCGGCAGGACGCTGGCCGTGTTCGGCGTCGGACGCATCGGCTACCTGGCCGCCGGGCTCGCCCGCGCGCTGGGCATGGACGTCATCGGCGTGGAGATCGACCCGCGCCACGCCGATATGACCTACGTCTCCCGCGACGAAGCCCTCGCCCGCGCCGACGCCGTGCTCTGCGCGATGAATCTGACCGCGGATAACGACGGCTACTTCGATGCCGCCGCCTTCTCGCAAATGACCCGGCATCCCGTCTTCGTGAACATCGCGCGCGGCGAACTGGCGCGGCTCGACGCCCTGGCCGATGCCCTCGACAGCGGGCGGATCGGCGGGGCGGCCCTTGACGTGTATCCGGACGAAGGCGCCCTCGGCCCGGCACTACGGTCGGGCCGCCCGCCGGCCCATCCATCTGCCCGCCCGCTGGACCGGCTCCGGGCGCGGGACAACGTCCTGTTGACGCCCCACAACGCCTTCAACACGGAGGAGGCCGTTTTCAGGAAATCCGAGCAGAGCATCCGCCAGATCGAACACTTCCTCGCGCATCGCACCTTCCTGTGGCCGGTCCCCCCGCCCTGACCCCGCCGCCAACATGCTATTTGACTCCGCCTGCAAGGCGCGGCATAGTATGGCCTGCAAATTGTCCACGGAAACCAGTACGTCACCGGAAGGAATCTCTCAGATGAAGGTGTATATGACGCGTATGTCGATCGCTGTAACGTGTATGGCCATGGGCCTCCTGGCCGCGGGCTGCGGCAAGAAGGTGGAGTCGGACCTGCAGGAACAGACGGATCTGTCGGCCGCCACGGATCTCTTCTCGCCCGCCGCCCCGTCGACCGCCCGGCCCGACCCCCAGAAGACGATCGCCTCCGTCAACGGAACGACGGTCACCCAGGGCGAACTGATGCAGGAAATGGGCAATATCGCCCAGCGCCTTCAGGGACGCGTACCGCCCGAGCGCATGATGCAGATGCAGGACGAAATCGCGCACCAGGCCATGGAGAACATCATCCTGCGGACCCTTCTCCTCTCCGAAGTCGAGGATCGCAACGTCCCGGTCGAGGACGACGAGCTGACCGCCGCGATCGAACGCCTTACGAGTACCCTGCCCGCCGGCACCACGCTTGATGAACAGTTACAGCAGTTGGGCATGACCCCGGACCGTTTCCGGGAAATGGTCGTCCGCGACATCCAGATCAATAAGTTCCTCGAGGAGAAGGTCGAAGGGCTCGCCGAGCCGACCGACGAAGAGATCGTCGCCTTTCACAGTGAGAACAGCGAGCGCTTCAATGTGCCGGAAAACGTGCGCGCGAGCCATATTCTCGTCGCGTTTGACGAAGCCGACGACGATGCCGCCCGAGCGGCGAAGCGCGGCAAGGCGGAAGAACTCCGCGCGCAGTTGCTGGAGCGTCTTGTGCTCGAAGCACTGGATGAAGATTGGCGCGTCCGCCGCGTCATAGCCGTGGCGGCGCAAGGCTTCGACGAATGGCGCCGTCATGTCCAGCCCCTCGCGCCGGTGGAAGGACGGCTGCTTCAACTCGGGATAGATGCCCACCGCCCTGCCCGTGCTCGTGTTGAGCCCCCGCACCAGTTCGATGGCATCCTCGAACGTGGGCACCGCGAAGTCAGCGTGCC
>CAYRPR010000037.1:0-10749 GCA_964425945.1 uncultured Verrucomicrobiota bacterium
CCAACTGACGCGCGATGACCGGATTCGCCTGATGAGCACGGATCGGGATTACGAAGTCAAGGAGGTCGGCATCTTCACGCCCAAGCCGCTGACCGTGGATTCGCTGGTTGCGGGTGACGTCGGGTATCTTATCGGCAACATCAAGGACACGTCGGAGATCAAGATCGGGGATACCGTCACGCGCGCCGACCGGCCGGCCCGGAAACCGTTACCCGGCTTCAAGCAGATCCAGCCGATGGTCTTTACCGGCATTTACCCGGTGAACACCGCCGATTACGAGAAACTGAAGGCCAGCCTCGACAAGCTGATCCTGAACGACAGCTCGTTCGAGTACCAGCCGGAAAGTTCCGCCGCGCTCGGTCTGGGTTTTCGCTGTGGCTTCCTGGGCTTGCTGCACATGGAAATCATACAGGAGCGCCTCCGTCGCGAGTATGATATGGATATCATCACGACGTATCCCGGCGTGATCTATCATGTATTCAAGACCGACGGCGAAATGGAGCCGGTCGACAATCCCGTCCACATGCCCGACCCGTCGCAGATCGAGCGGATCGAGGAGCCGCTGGTGCGGTCGTTCATCATCTGCCCGAACGAATTCATCGGCGACATCATGCAACTCGTCATGGACCGCCGGGGCGAGGTGGAGAAAACCGACACCATGGATACGAAGCGCGTCATGATGACCTGCAACCTGCCGCTGAACGAGATCCTGATCGATTTCCACGACCGGCTGAAAAGCATCAGCCGCGGCTACGCCTCGATGGACTACGAGCACATCGGGTATCTGGAGGCCGATCTCGTGAAGCTGGACATCATGGTGCACGGGGAGGTGGTGGACGCCTTCTCCTGTATCGTGCACCGGACCAAGGCCGAGGAACGCGGTCGGCAGATGTGCAAGGCGTTGAAGGACGTCATCCCGCCGCAGTTGTTCGCCGTGCCGATTCAAGCCGCGATCCAGCGTCATATCATCGCGCGGGAAACCATCCGCGCGATGCGCAAGGATGTCACCGCCAAGTGCTATGGCGGCGACATCACGCGCAAACGCAAGTTGCTCGAACGCCAGAAAGAGGGTAAGAAGCGCATGAAACAGATCGGGCGGGTCAGCATACCGCAGCAGGCGTTCATATCCGTGTTGAAATCGAATCCGTAAGGCCGTTCATGAATTGGTTGGAACGACGAAAGGCGAAGAAGTACGTGCGTCAGTTACTGCACGACGCGCATCATGCGCGCCTCATGCGCGAGGATGTCGCCGATCCGGCCCGTATCGAGGAACTCGTGTCGTCCGCCGATGCCTTGCGCGACGCGTGGGCCGAGCGGGACGCCGAACGCATCGAGCGGGCGGGGGAGGTCCTGACGGCGCGCATCACGGCCGTGTATCCGCCCAAGAACAGTCCGCGGATCCGCGAGTACGTCGAGATCGCCGTCGTGGCCCTGGCCGTGGCCATGGCCTTTCGCACCTATTTTGTCCAGCCGTTCAAGATCCCGACCGGTTCCATGCAGCCCACGCTGTACGGCATCATCGCGGAGCCGCAGTTGAGCCGGTCGCTCGGCGACAAATTCCCGCTTAATGCGATCAGCTTCGCCTTGTTCGGCGAGCGGTACGTGGAGATCAAGGCGACCCGCGATGGCCGGATTACCGGCATGGCGGAGACGGATGACGGGATGAAGGGCAGTCGCGATGGGATTGTCCCGCTGTACCGCAAAGGGTTGGCCGAGCATTTCATTGAAGGACAACATGTGCAAAAGGGACAGGTACTGGCCACGGGGCGCGTCCGCTCCGGCGACCACATATTTGTCAATAAGATCCGCTACAACTATTCGCGGCCCAAGCGCGGTGATGTGTTCGTCTTCAGCACGAAGGGCATTCAGTATTCGAATGTCCGGCCCGATTCCTTCTACATCAAGCGTCTGGTGGCGTTGCCCGGCGAAACGGTCGGGATCGAGCCACCGTATCTGATCGTCGATGGCGAACGTGTGACGGAACCGGATGTATTTCATCGCCAGGTGTACGCCAGGGACAAGGGCTATGACGGCTATGTGGTTCCGCGATTCACGGTGCCGGTCCGGATGTACCTGTCATCGGAACGCGCGCGCCGGCTTCTGGGCCCGGACGAATACCTGCCATTGGGCGACAATACGACGGCGAGTCTGGATGGCCGGTACTTCGGTCCGGTCAAGCAGGAGAACATTGTCGGACCGGCTTTCATGGTCTACTGGCCGCTGGGCACGCGCTGGGGCGCTATTCGATAGATAGAGCGACCTGCGGAGGTCTGGCAATACGGACCATTCAGCTCAAACCCCGAAAACCTCTGATTCCGCCCCGATATATGTAACGTCGCATAATATATCTTATGTCTACTAATATATCCGGAATCCACGGGGTTTGCCTGGCTTGTCCGGTTTCGTCGTATCGGGCGCTACGCCATCAGGCTTTCGTACAACTTGATGTACGCCCGCGCAGACGTGTTCCATGAGTAGTCCGCGGTCATACCACGCAGTTGCACCTTGCGCCA
Source organism: uncultured Verrucomicrobiota bacterium (assembly GCA_964425945.1). Classification (GTDB taxonomy): domain Bacteria; phylum Verrucomicrobiota; class Kiritimatiellia; order SLAD01; family SLAD01; genus CAYRPR01. The sequence goes on from CAYRPR010000037.1 coordinate 2,514, forward strand.
CAGGTCGGGTTTGGCGTAGACCGCCAATGCTCGCTGTATGGTCTGGAGAAGCATGGCCGATGTGTATGCGTTGAACTTGAAGCCGTTTCCGGATCGGGCGGGATCACGTCCCGCATCCTCAATCGTATCGTCCAGCCCCCCCACCGCATGGACAATGGGTACGGTCCCATACTTGAGGCTGTACATCTGATTCAGGCCGCAGGGCTCAAACCGCGAGGGCATCAGGAACAGGTCGGATCCGGCTTCGATCTTGTGTGCCAGCTCATTGTTGAAGCCCAGATAGACGGCAAAGCGGTCCGGCCAGGCGGCCTGCCATTCCTGACACTTCTGCTGGTACATTTCCTGGCCCGAGCCGAGCAGGACAAACGATACATCAAGCGTCATCAGGTCCGGCATGATCTCGGCCAGCAGGTCGAGCCCTTTCTGATCCACCAGACGACCGATCATGCCGATCACGGGCCTGGCCGGATCGGCCCGGGTCAATCCCATCGCCTGCAACAGGTCTTTCTTGCAGGTCATTTTGCCCTCCATCCGATCCGATGAGAAGGCCGCGGCGATGAGTGAATCCGTCGCGGGATTCCACACGTCGTAGTCGACGCCGTTCAGGATGCCGACGAGGCGGTCCTGCACGTTCGACAGCACGCCCTCCAGGCCGCAACCGAATTCCGGCGTCAGAATCTCGCGGGCATAGCGCGGGCTCACGGTCGTGATCCGGTTGCCCATCGTGATGCCGCCCTTCATGCAGTTGATGTTTCCGTAGAACTCGAGCGTGTCGAGCGAGAAGCAGGAGAATGGAAGATTGGTGGATGAAAATTCGAGTCCCGGAAACACGCCCTGGTACGCCAGATTGTGGATGGTGTACACGGTGTGTTCGCGCATTTCACGGCCCATGCCCTGCGGACCGTATTGCAGGAAGCTTGGGATCAGTCCGGTCTGCCAGTCATTGGCGTGCACGATGTCGGCGCTCAGCGGCGCCTTGTCCATCAGCGCCACGACGGCTTTCTGGAAGAAGACGAAGCGCTCGAAGTTGTCCTCGTAGTCGCGTTCGGGGATGCTGTAGAGCTCGCGACGATCAAAATATTCGTCGCGGCGGATAAACCAGATAACGGGCTCCTCGCCCTCGGTCTTCCAGACTTCGGCCTGCAGGGCGCGCAAACCGAGCGGGATATTCAGCCGGATGCCGGTATCCCGGATGGCATAGCCGCCCTCAAAGACGCGACGGTACAGCGGCATGACGCATTGCACCGGAACATTCTGCCGCAGCAACGCCTTGGGCAAGGCGGAGGCCACGTCCGCCAGTCCGCCGGTGGAGGCGTACGGAGAGAGTTCACTGCTGACAAAAAGTATGTTCATCCTATAGTGATTCCCGACATGAAGGACTTTATACCATCCCTTGAGCATCTCATATATCAATTTCTTCAGCGCCCGGATTACCGGCCCCTGAAACAGCACGAGCTGATTCGCGCGCTGAACGTGCCGGCGAACGCCCGGCGGGAATTGCGGCGCGTTCTAGCCGATATGGAACGGCGCGGCAAGATCGTTTGTCTCAAGAAGAATCGATGGTCCCTTCCGGATACCCGCCGGACGCTTACCGGGACGCTGTCGGCCCATGCCCAGGGATTCGGGTTTGTCGCGTCGGATACGCCCGGGATCCCGGACATCTTCATCCCGCAACGACGCATGGGGGCGGCGCTGCATGGCGATCGCGTGCGGGTGGAGATCACGGCGGATGAGCGGAGACGCCCGCGTCGTGGACGCCGCGCGCCCCCGGACGGTCGACCGGTCGAGGGCCGCATTGTCGGCGTCGTTGAGCGGCGGACGAACCGTCTGGCGGGTCTGTTCAAGAAGTCGCGGTACTACGCCTACGTCATCCCGGACAACCCGCGCATCAAGCAGAATGTCCGACTCGCCGATACGGCCCGCGGCCTGCACGAACCGCCGGACGGGTACAAGGTGGTGGTGGAATTGAATGAATGGAGCAATGCCGGCGAGCCGATCACGGGCACGCTGACCGAAGTGCTCGGGCCGGCTGACGATCCCGGCGTGCAGATGGCCGGTCTGATCCGGGGATATGGACTGGACGAATCGTTTCCGGACAAGGTGGAGCATGCGGCCAAACGCCAGCGCGTGGATGTCGGCGCCGACGCGAACCGGCGGCGCGATCTGCGGGATTGGTGCACCCTGACGATCGATCCGGTCGATGCGCGGGATTATGACGACGCCGTATCCCTGCGGAAGCTGTCAAACGGCCACTGGGAACTCGGCGTTCATATCGCCGATGTATCGCATTATGTAAAACCCGGCTCGGATATCGATCGCGAGGCCTATCAACGCGGGAACAGCGTCTACCTCGTCGATCGGGTCATCACGATGCTGCCCCCCCACCTTACCGAACGGGTCTGCAGTCTGGTTCCCGACGAGGATCGCCTGACGCATACCGTGCGGCTTGTACTCGATTCGCGCGGCAAGGTGCTCGAACAGGAAACCTTCCCCTCCATCATCCATTCCCGCGCGCGTCTGGATTACGACCGGGTGCAACGCGTCATTAAGGGCCACGACGACTTGCCCGCAGATCTGCGGGATAGCCTGCGGGACATGCACCACCTCGCGCAGACGTTGAGAAAACAGCGCCGGCGGGCCGGCGCCATTCTGTTCACCATGCCGGAGGTGTATTGCGCGCTCGACGAGACCGGACGCGTGACGGAGATCCGAAAGCGGGTGTCCTATGAGGCGTACCAGTTGATCGAGGAGTTCATGCTCCTGGCCAACCGGACCGTGGCCCGACTGCTGGCGGAGAAGCAGGCGCCCGCGCTCTATCGCATCCACGAGCCGCCCGATCCGGAACAATGGGAACGGATGGCGATCGAGCTGCAGGAGATGGGCATCGTCCTGGACGAACCGACCAGCGCCGCGATGAACGAGATTGCCGCCGAAGCCTCCGGCACGCCCAAGGAGCATGCCGTGAATCTGATGATGTTGCGCAATCTCAAGCGTGCGATCTATTCGGCCGAGCGCAAGGAGCATTTCGGATTGGCGTTTTCGCACTATCTCCACTTCACGTCGCCGATCCGCCGGTATCCCGACCTGGTGGTTCACCGGGCGCTGAAAGCGCTCGAAGAGGGGGCTCCCCCACCCTATACGCCGCATGAAATCGCGCAAGTAGCGGCCCATTGTACGCGAACAGAGCGGAATGCGGACGACGCCGAGCAGGAGAGCGTCAATGTCAAGCGTGTCGAGTATTACCGCGAGAAGCTCGAAGCGGGCGAGACCGGTCCTTATCCGGCCGTGATCTCCTCCATCGTGTCGCGCGGCTTCGTGGTCGAACTGACGGATACACAGCAGCGCGGCCTGTTGTCGTTCGCGTCGATTCGCCATGATCACGTGCGGCCGCATCCGCGACGCCGCAACACGGCCACCGGGTCGCGTCGTTCGTGGTCGATCGGTGATCCGCTTGTGGTCGAACTGGTCACAGTGGATACGGCGCGCGGGCTCGTGGATTTCCGGCTGGCTGGTACGCAGGATACGTCGTCACGACCCGTCCGCGCGCGGAAGATGCGCCGGGCGCGCCGCTAGCGGATGTGACCAAACCATCTCGTGCACTACTCTCACACTTTGCAAGGTGTGAGAGTAGCGTGCGGGGGGGGGCACGTGGTGTGGACGTGGATGCGGTGTGCCGGGTGATGGTCGCGGCCATGTGTCCACCCTACCGGATCAGGTGGATCAGCTTGGCCTCCTCGCCTTCCCGCTCGATATCAAAGACCAGGGCGCTGATGCGTTCGTTGAGGAACTCGCTGATGAAATACTGCGCGCGGGCGCCGCTGGTCATGGGAATGTGATTGACCATGCGCACGATATCGCCTTCCTCGAATCCGACGGCACGGTACAGGACGTCCTCGGCATTCATGCGAAGCTGAAATCCGTCAATCGCCTCATCCTCGTCGTACACGGGTTCCATGGCCAGAAATATGTTGGCCAACCGTTCCGGATCATCCTGCAATTCGTCGATGTAGGCCACCAGTTCTTCGCGCCGGATGACCCACTGGTTCTCGGCGATGCGCTTGCCGAACCGGCTGGTTTCCAGCGCGGGCGCATCCTCAAAACGCAGGGGTGTTTCCGGGCCGCTCGTTCGCGGGGCGGGACCGGAAGGACCCGGCGCCCCGGCGAAGCTCAACCACAGCTCTTCCTCATTTCCTCCGCTTCGGATCACCACCCGGTCGCGAAATATGGACACGATCTCCACGTCGCTGACCTGCTCCCCTTCCTGAACGATATATTGCTCGCGGTTGCGGATGTCGTCCAGAATGGCGCGCCGTGAACTGCGCACGTCCTCCGATTGGACCGCGCGATAGGCAAAAAAAGTCCCGGCCAAACGATAGCGCTGAGCCAGCGGACCCAGCGGGGACGGGGCGGCGCCGGTGGCGCGCTGGAAGACAGTCCAGTCCTCCGGCTGGATGGAGGTCGATTGAGGCCAGGCGTAGCGGTTCGTTTCCGCCGGCTCGGACGGCTCCGGAGCAACGGGCATGCCGAGATAAGAAAGCACCAGCCAGACGGCCGCCAACCCGCAACCGGCAAGAGCCATCCCCCGGTAACGGTACAGCGTTCTGAACCATGAGAAGTCAGTCATGCGACGATCAAAATCATCGACGGGAGCGGCTGTAAGCCGGATTCTGTCCCGCGCGAGCGGGTCGGTCATTTATCTGATGCGATCTACCCGAAGTTGCATCCGCCGAAGCGGAAATGAAGCGGGCCGCCTCCAACTTCCTATTCGATCTTGCTCCGGATGGGGTTTGCCCTGCCCCCGATGTTACCATGCGGGGCGGTGGTCTCTTACACCACCTTTTCACCCTTATCCCGACACCCGCCTTGCGGCGTGGTCGGGACGGTTTGTTTTCTGTGGCACTTTCCATCCCCTCCGTTATGACAAAGGGGTTCCACCGCGCAAGGCGGCGGACATCCTGCCCTGTGGAGTCCGGACTTTCCTCCCCGACCAGCGCGAACGCTGTCGGGGCGACCGACCACCACTCCCGTCGATGAAGCACTATACGGGGTCAGCCGGCAAAATACAACATGCGCCCGCAATAACTGCAAAGCGTCATCGTCTCGAATTTCCGGGCGTCATGCGCGGTCTGGGGCGGGAGTTTCATGTGGCAACCCCCGCATATGCCTCCATCCACCTTTACGATGGCGAAGTCGCCGGTGTGCTTGAAGATGCGCTCGTAGCGCTGCAGCCAATCGGCGCTGACATCAGCGGCCAGTCCCGTTCGATCGGCCCGGAGTTCATCGATCTCCTTCTGGATGCCGACCGCCCGATGATCCAACTGATCGGTTTCCTGCCGGACGCCCTGCTCCTCCTCTTTCAGCCGCTGATCATGCAAGGCGACATGGCCGCGCAGGGCCTCGACCTCTTCCATGATGGATAACTCGCGATCCTCCAGCTTGCCGATATCCTGTTCCACACCCTTGATCTGACTCTCGAGCGCGCGGTAATCGTCGTTGCTCTTGACCTGGAATTGCTGCTCGCGGAACTTGGCGATCTTGTCCTGCGCCGCCTTGACCTCCGCCTCCAATTCCTTCAGGGCGAGATTCTTCTTCTTGATCTCCTCCTCGAATTTATGGAGCGCGTTACGATGTTCCTCGAGGCGGGTTTCGATGAGTTTCTTGCGCGCGGGGATGTCAGCTGTTTCCCGTTCCAGGCGCGAAATCCTTCGGTCTCTATCCTGAATGACCAGTAGTTTCTCGAGATTCGTTGACACAAGACTCCCTTCGTCAATGAACAAAATCCCGTGCAGTGTAGACACGCCCCGGGGCGCAAGTCAATGAAGGGATTGGCGGGGTTATGGCGGGACGTCAAAACCCATGCGGCGGAATTCTTCCCATGACACGCGACCCGGCAGGCGCCCCCGCTCGACATGGCGGCGGACATACTTGGCCAGGATGTCGGATTCCAGGTTGACGCGATCACCGGGCCGGATCTCGCGCAAGGAGGTGATCTCCCACGTATGGGGAATTATGCAAACCTTGAATCCCGTCGCGTCCACGGCCGCCACCGTCAGGCTGATGCCGTCACAGGCGATGGAGCCTTTGTACACGATATCTTCGAGAATCTCCGGCTCGCAATCGATCGCCACGATGTGATCCCGGCCTTCCGGTGTAATCGATCGCACGGAGCCGGCCCCGTCCACATGCCCCTGTACGACATGGCCCCCGAGCGGATCACCGGCCCGCAGCGCCCGCTCCAGATTCACGCGTTGACCTGGACGTTTGTCGCCGAGATTGGTTCGGCGGAAGGTTTCGGCCAGTACATCGAAAGCCACGGACCGTTCATCAGCAGCGGCGACGGTCAGGCACACGCCCTGTACCGCGATGCTTTCGCCCAGAATCAATGGACGATTCCAGTCCGCCGCGTCGAGCACCAATCGCCCTCCCGATGCCCCCGTCCGCACGTCCTGTATACAGCCTGCTCGTTCGATGATTCCCGTGAACACGTCAATCCTTTCCCGGTATAGCCCGGATCATGACATCGTCGCCGACCTGCTTGACGGATGTGAAGCGCAAACGGGGCATTCCGTCAATCGGCCAACCCTTCGTGGCGACCGCCGGCAATCCCTCACCCAGGATACAAGGGGCGATGAAGAACACATATTCGTCGACCAGTTTCTGGCGGATCAATGTGCCGGCCAGCAGGCCGCCGCCCTCGCAAAGAACGTGCAGGACCGAGTGCCCGGCCAGTTTGCCGAACAGGGCGTTCAGGTCCACATGATCCTTCCGGCTCGGTAGAATCCAGACCTGCGCGCCCTGCTTTTCGTACCGCGCTCGCACGCGCGCCGGACACGCTCGGGTCGTGGCGATAATGGTGCGATCTCGGGCGGCGTCATTGAGAACGGTCAGGCGAGCGGGCAACTGTCCGCGGCTATCCACGATAACGCGAAAGGGTTTCCGGCCGCGACCGGGGCGCGGGAGCAATGACGGATTATCCAGCGCCGCGGTGCGCCCCCCCACCAGCACGGCGTCCACGCGACGGCGCAGATCCTGCACGAAGTGGCGCGCCTTCGGACCCGTGATCCAGCGGGAACGCGCGTTGGAATCCGCGATCCGGCCGTCCACCGTCGTACCCAGTTTCAAGGTGAGATACGGCCTGCCCGTCGTCATCCATTTCGCGAACGGCGCAATCAGTTCCGCGCCTTCCTCCGCGCAGGTTCCTTCGGTTACCCGGATTCCCGCGCGGCGCAGGATGGCGATCGCCCGGCCGGCGTGACGGGGATTCGGGTCACGAACGGAGAAGATCACTTCCTTGATGCCCGCGGCCAGGATTGCATCCGTACAGGGCGGCGTGCGGCCGTGCGTGCAACAAGGCTCGAGGGTCACGTAGATGGTCGCGCCCCTGGCCCGTCGGCCGGCCACTCGGATTGCGTGGACTTCCGCGTGGGGCGTCCCCGCCCCGTGGTGGTAGCCCTCCCCCACGATCCGGCCGGCCTTGACGATTACCGCACCGACCGGCGGATTGGGCCGGGTCATGCCCTCGGCCCGGCGCGCGAGCGCGAAGGCCCGCTGCATATGGATTATATCGTCGTCAATTCGAGACATGGCCGGCCTAACTTTCCTTGACGGTGGATTCGATGCCGATCAGCGCCTGCACAAATTTAACGGGGTCAAATGGGACCAGGTCATCGGCGGCCTCGCCCAACCCGGCAAATCGTATCGGCAGATCCAGTTCCTTCCGGATGGAAAACAGGAAGCCGGCCTTGGAGGAACCATCCAGTTTCGATACGATCACCCCCGTCAGCGGAACGGCCTGATGAAACTGACGCGCCTGCGTGATGGCGTTTTGGCCGAGGGCCGCGTCCAGCACGATCCACGTTTCATCGGGCGCGTGAGGCACCCGCTTATTCATCGCGCGCTTTACCTTCGCGAGCTCGTCCATCAGCGGTTGGCGCGTATGCATGCGTCCGGCGGTGTCCACCAGGACGACATCCGCCTGCCGGGCCACGGCGGCGTCCAGGGCGTCATACGCCACGGCGGCGGCATCGGCGCCCTGTTGTCCCGCCACCACGTCGCAGTCGAGCCGGTCGGCCCAGATCCGGAGCTGATCGGCGCCCGCCGCGCGGAATGTGTCGGTGGCGGCGAGCAACGGCTTGAGATCCTCGTCCATCACCCGGCGCGCCAGCTTGGCGCAGGTTGTGGTTTTGCCGGAGCCGTTGACCCCGACGATCAGGATGGACTTCGGCTTCCCGGCGTC
>CAYRPR010000038.1:0-1114 GCA_964425945.1 uncultured Verrucomicrobiota bacterium
CGCCCGCCGCTCGTGCGGACATAGATGCTCTCGAGATCGCGCGGGCGCGCGCGATCCCCCTCCCGCAGTTGGACAATCACATCATACTGTTTGCCGCGCTCCGTATATTCCGTCACGTCCAGCCCGCCCAGCATGATCTGCAGGGCCTCCGCGATGTCGCGGACCGAGATGCCGAGGTCCGCCGCCTTGTCCCGGTCGATCCGGATCTGGAGTTCGGGCTTGTTCAGCTCCAGATCGCTATCCACATCCACGAAGCCGGGCGTCTCGCGCAGACGCCGCACCAGCTCATCCGACCCGTCCGAAAGCACCGCCATGTCCGGATGCTGGATGACATACTGCACGGGTTTCGTGTTCTGCCCGGCGCCGCCGACCGGCGATCGTTCCTGCAGGAAGACCATGATCCCGGGAACCTGCGCGAATCGGCCGCGCAGTTCGCTCATGATTTCGGACTGGCTTCGTGTTCGTTCCCGCCGGTCGGTGAGCGTGATGAACATCATGGCCCGATGCGTCTGCCCGCCGCCGAATCCGATGACGGCCATGTAGTTCCGCACCTCGGGCGTTTCCGTCAGAATCCGCTCGGCCTCCTGCATGTAGCGGTCCGTGTATTCGAGGGTCGCGCCTTCGGGCGCGCGGGCGATGCTCATGAAGCTGCCTTGGTCCTGCTGCGGCGCGAACTCGCGCGTCGTCAGCCGATACGCGCCGATGCCCAGGGCAAAGATGGCGACGGCCATCGCCATGACGAACAGGCGATGGCGCAGAGCCCAGGCCAGCGTACGGCCGTAGGCGTTGCCGAGCGCGTCGAAACCGCTCTCCAGCGCGTAGTACACCGCGTTATGTTTCTGTTTGACGCGGAGTATGCGGGAACAGAGCATCGGCGTCAGGGTCAGCGCGATCAGCGTGGAAATGAAGATGGCGGAAGCCACGGTCAATCCGAACTCGTAGAAGAATTTCCCGACAATGCCGGTGACGAAGGCCACCGGAACGAACACCGCGACCAGCGACAGGGAGCTGGCGACGACCGCGAAGGCGATTTCCGCCGCGCCGCGGCGCGCCGCGTCAATCGGGTCCTCGTGTTTCTGTTCCATGTGCCGATAGATGTTCTCCAGCATCACGA
>CAYRPR010000038.1:1124-10481 GCA_964425945.1 uncultured Verrucomicrobiota bacterium
AGCAGGCCGATGGCCAGGATGAGGCCGAGGAGCGTGATGACGTTTACGCTGAATCCGGCGGCGTACATGATCGCGAAGGTGCCGATCACCGCGACCGGGATCACAACGGCCGGGATGAAACTGCTTCGCACACTGCGCAGGAATACGAACATCACCACGACCACCATGATCCCGGCAAGGACCAGCGTGGACATCGTCGAGTCGACCGATTCCTGGATGAAAAGCGACGAATCGAAGGCCGGCTCCAGATAGACGCCGGGCGGCAAGTCGCGCCGGATACTCTCGACCTCCTCCTTGACGCGGTTGGCGACGTCGAGGGTATTGGCCTGGCTCTGGCGCACGACCCCGATCCCGATGGCGGTCTTTCCCGTGAACCGCGCCTGGTGCCGGTCGGTATCGGTGCCCCGCCGCGCCTCGCCGATGTCGCGAAGCCGGATCGGCGCGCCGTTCCGGGTGGCTATCACGATATCGTTGAACGCGTCCGGCGATTCCAGGCGGCCGCGCGTGCGCACGACGAATTCGCGCAATGCGCTCTCGATACGGCCGCTGGGCAACTCAATATTCTCTCGCCGCAGGGCGTTGGCCACATCCGTGACCGTCAATGCGCGGGCCGCCAGTTTCTCGGCGTCAATATCAATGCGAACCGCGAATCGACGCGCGCCGCCGAGATTGATCCGACCGACGCCCGGCAGGATTTCCAGCCGTTCCTTCACCTGCCGCTCGGCAAAGTCGGCCACTTCCACGCGGCTCATCCAATCGGACGACAGGCCCACCCACAGGATCGGCCGCGCATCGGCGTCTTGCTTCTGAATGATCGGCTCGTCGATATCCTGGGGCAGGCGCCGCCGGGCCCGCGATACCGCATCGCGCACGTCCTGCGTCGCCACATCGATATTCCGCTCCAGTTGAAACTCGACCACGATCTGCGATCGTTCTTCGCGCGTCTGCGAAGAGATGGTCCGAATGCCCTCGATCGTGTTGATCTCCTCCTCGATCAGGTCCGTGACCTCGCGTTCCAGCACGTCGGGCGCCGCGCCGCGCCAGGTGACGGTCACCGTCACGATCGGATAATCGATATCCGGCATGTCGCGAACGGCCAGGCGCTGATAGCCCACGAACCCGAAGATCAGGATGACGAAGGTCAGGACCCAGGCCAATACGGGGCGTCGTATGGATACATCGGGCAGAAACATGATCAGGGACCTCTCACCTGTACACGGGTGCCCGGAAAGATGCGCTGATGGCCGGCCGTGATGACCACGTCGCCCGACGCGAGGCCGTCGTCCACCTGCAACCATCCGGGCTCGCGCTCGCCCAGCCGGATGTCGCGGCGTTGCGCCACGCCGTCGTCATCCACGATGAACACCCAGTATCCGCCCAGCCCCGAGATGACCGACTCTTCCGGGACAACCAGCGCGTCGGCCTTCGTGACCACATCCACTTCCACGGTGACGAACAGATTCGGCCGCAGGGCGAGGTCGTCGTTGTCAACCGTGGCGCGGATCCGGATGGTCCGGGTTTCTGCGTTGACGACCGGATCGACGAAGTAGATGTCGCCGGTGAATGCGCGGTCCGGATAGGCGGGCGTCCGGACGCGCACCTGCTGACCCGGTCGCAGCAGGGCGAGGTAGTGCGCCGGCAGGTCAAAGTCGAGTTTCAGGATGTCCATCTTCACGAGTTCAAACAGTCGCGCACCGACCTCGGCGTAATCCCCGCGCGATACATGACGACGGCCCAGTATGCCGTCGATCGGCGCCCGCACCGTCGCGTCGGCCAGGCGGCGCCGTGCCAGGTTCAGCTCCGCTTCCGCGTACTTGAAATTCGCCTCCGCTTCGATCAGTTCGGCTTCGGAAATCAGTTTCTGCTCGAAGAGCGGGCGCCGGCGCGCCAAGGTGGCCTGCATTTCCTCGAAGCGCGCCTCGGCCCGACGGGCCTCCAGCGCGAGTTTCTCATCATCCAGACGAAGCAGGATGTCGCCTTCATCGACGAGGTCGCCCTCATCGGCTTCGATCTGGCGAACAAAACCCGGAACTTCATTGCGGATCAACGCCTGTTCATCCGCCACCAGACTGCCGACCGCGCGGGCCACCACCTGCCAGTCGCGCTGGATCACCGGCGTCGCCTCCACCGTCACCACGCGCTCGCGCGGGCCCGACGCTTCCTCCGTGTTTTTGCCGCACCCCGGGGACCAGAGCGGGATGGTGAGGACGATCAGGATGCCGTAGTTGAGTGGTTTCATCGGACTATTCCTCGGTAGGGATCAGGTGGTCGGCGAACATGCCGGTTACCCGGTGCAGATTGTGCTTTGCGGTTTCAAGGTCGAATTGCTGGCGCGCCATCTCCGTGCGCGCCTGATCCAGCGCGTTGAGCGCGGTGCTGACGTCGAGACTGGTCGCGAGGCCGACGCGGGCTTGTTCCGACAGGGTGCGATAATTCTCCTCGGCCAGCGCCACTTCCTTGCGGGTCGTCTCGAGATTCTCGCGCAGGGTTGTCAGGTCAAGCAAGGCCTGCTTGATTTCGAGCTCGATCGTCTTCTCGAGTTCACGGACGCGCAGGCGCGCCTGCTCGATGCGTTCCTCCTGCTGAAGCCGCGTGATGCGTCGGGCGCCGCCGTCCCAGGCGTCGAATCGGGCCACGGCCAGGATGTCCCAGAAGTCGTTGCGTTGGGAACGGGTCTCCGGATCGACGAACCGGTGATTGTACTGGATCTCCAGCGTCGGCCAGTTCTGCCGCTGGACAACCGTCCGTTCCTCGTCCGCCGCCCGCTCGCGCCGGCGCGCCGCCGCCAGATCGTTGCGGCGATCGAGCGCCTGCAGATAAAGAACGTTCAGGTCCTCCGATGCGGGGTCGCCGGCCGGTTCCGGCGCCGTGACCGTGAACGATTCGTGGGCGGGCAGGCCGATGCGGCGGGCCATGTCGCTGATCGCGAGTTGGAGGTTGTTGCGCGCGGCCACCAGGTTGCGAAAAGCGCGCGCCTGATCCACCTCCGCCCGGAGCACTTCCGTGCGGCGCGCTTCGCCGGCTTCGAAGCGGGCCTTCGCCCGCGCGACTTCGTCTTCCGAAAGCTGGAGCGTCTGTTCCGACACGCGCACCTGCTCAAGCGCGCGCAACGAATCATAGTAGCGGCTGGTGACGTCGAAAAGCGCACTACGAATGGTGAAGTGCAGATCCTCCATCTCCGCCGCCTCCAGCGCCAGACCGGCGCGCCGCGCGGATGGAACCCTTCCGTCAAACAGGGGCTGGCGGGCCGTGATCACGGCGCCCCACGCCTCGTCCGGCAGGACGACGCCGGTATCCGTTTCGATGGATTCCTGCGGGCGTTCATAGCGGCCGGACGCCTCGAGGCGCGGCGTGACGAGCGTCCAGGCGCGGCCGACTTCCTTGCCCGCGATGTTGACTTCGCGCCGCTGGATTTCGATCCGCTCATCGGATTCCAACGCCATCCACAGCGCCTCGTCCAGCGTGACCACGCGAAGGTCATGGCCGGATGCGTTCCAGGCGATCAACAACGCGGCCCATGCCAGTGACGGCCTCATAGGTGTAATCCTTTCATCAGAACGTCCATGACGAAATCGCCGATGTCCTCCACCGGCTCGTCGGACCGGTTCTTGATCCATTCCGACAGCAGGGGATTGATCGCCCCGCTAAGGACGGTGGCCAGTCGGACCGGATCGGTCCTGCGGATGACGCCGGCCTTCATCGCTTGCGCCAACATGTCCGATACAAAGCTCTGGTGTTCATAGTACATCTTCTCGCGGCGTTTGGGTACACATCGACGCAGGGTGGTGTCCACCGTCGATCGCTCCGCCAGGTAGATACGGTAGAACTCGCGGTGACGTTCGAAGAATTCCAATTTGGCGTAGACCAGGGCCCGGATTTTGTCGACGGGGTCCGCCACCGCGTTGACGCGTTCCCGGACGAACGCGATGTACTCTCCGATCTTGCGCTCCAGCAGGGCCTCGTACAGGTCGTCCTTGGTCTTGAAATAGAGGTAGATGGTGCCGGTCCCGTATTCCGCCTGGCGCGCGATGTCCTCCATCGTCGTATGATGAAATCCGTTCTCCGCAAACAGATGCTCCGCCGCGTTCAGGATATCTTCGCGGCGCAACTGCTGGTCGCGCTCTTTTCTGGATACCGTGCTCATGAATACGCATTCAGTTTATGAACGTAAGCTAAGCCCGATTGATTGTCTGTCAAGGCATAAACTTCCAATGATTGGAAAAGCGATGCCCAAAAAGTTCCAACGATTGGAAGAAATCATCGGAAAACCGCCCCGCTCGCTTCTTTTATATAGAAAGCGGGGAGATGCCATATGAAGACTTTTTGAGGAAGTGCCGGTCTGGCGGTCGGGGCGGGAATTGGTGAGGCGCGTATATGCGGTTACGAGGAAGAAGCCGTTCCGGGATGATCCCGGCTTGTGCGATCAGATACAGCGCGCCGCTGTCTCGGTGACGTCCAATATTGCCGAGGGGCATGAACGGGGAACGACGCAGGATCTGATTCAGTTTCTATTCTATGCCAAGGGCAGTGCGGGGGAGGTGCGCTCACAACTGTGGAATGCGGAGGATATCGGGTACGTGGCGCCGGAGGAGGCCGAGGAACTGCGCGAGGTCTGTCGCGATGTCGGCCGTCAGTTATCGGCGTGGATTCAGTCCATGCAGACGGTGGCGTTCATAGGCGGGCCGAAGTATCACAAGGAACCGGATTCGTCGTGGAAACGTTTTGCGGATCGGGCGGGATTGCGTCGCGAGAGGGATGGGCGGTATCGAATGGTCCGGGAAGATAAGCTGCCTTAAGGAAAACGGAAAACAGGAAAACGGAAAGCAGGATGCCGGAGCGCCGCAAAGCGGAAACAGCGGGAAGGGATATACGCGAGATAAATGGGAGGAAATACTTCGGCCCGGCGTGCGACGGAATCTGATGGCCCCTGCAGCTTTCAGCCGCCGGGTGACTTCCTGTTTTCCGTTTTCCCGTCTTCCGTCTTATTCGCAACCGGTGTGACCAGATGCACGGCGTAGGTGCCGTTGAACGTTACGGCGGGCTCGTCGTTGTCCATGATTTTCGAAGTGATGGCGATGCGGCCCCGCTGGCGGGTTTCGAGTGACTGCTTCAATTGCTCGATGGCGGGGAGCGGGGGCAGGCGGCAGACGGCCAGAAAATCGTGCGTGACGGGTTTGAAGTAGGTCATGGAGCTCTCAAATACGGCGATGCGAGCCGGCTTCTGCAGGCGATCCATGAGTACATACAGCATGGCCCAGCCGGACAGGGTCAGGATGGCCGACAGACTGCCGGCGAAGGCGGTCAGCTTGTCGTTGTAGTTGATGTGCAACGGCGCCTTGAGCGCCAGACCGTCGTCGGTCAATGTCTCGACCGTGATGCCCATTGCGCGGGTGATCGGGATACGCTGGTGCAGTACCTGTTGTAGTTCGTCGGCGGTCCGGATCGACATGGATAATCGCTCCCGCGAAAATGGGTTTCAATGAAGACGGTATAGCATTCCCGCCTCGATTCGTCACGGACAAGAACAACACATTGACCCGGCCCGTCCGCTCCGCTATTTTCTGCATCGGGTGCTGGAATGGCGTGGCGGCGGACTTCCCGTGGAATCTCCGCGTTGGTCTTCAGGAAAGGTAGTGTACATGTTAATCGATCCATCCGGTTTCGCGGCGATGCCGCTGGCGGACATTTTCTTCTCGTTCAAGCAAAGCAATGTTCCCGGCAAGGTCATTGTCCTGCTGTTGTTCGTCGGTTCCATCTACGCGTGGTCGATCATGGTGACCAAGTACATGGATCTGCGGCGCGCGCGCGATCTGTCGTATCGCTTCCTTCAGGCCTTCCGCAAGGAGGTCAACCCGGTCACGCTGTACCTCCGCCGCCAGAAATACGCCGGCAGCCCGCTCTACTCCGTGTATGAGCAGGGCTGTCTCGCATTGGGCACCGAACTGGAGAATATCGGCACCAACACCGACGAGCTGTTTGTCGGCGATATCGACCGGCTCTCGCATACGCTGCGCGCCCAGCAGATTGAGACCGTGCGCAACCTGGTTGACCGTACCGTGGCCGATCAGTTGCTGTTGCTCGAACGGCAGATGGGCGTACTGGCGACGGCGGTCAGCGCGAGTCCGTTCCTGGGACTGCTCGGCACGGTGTGGGGCGTGATGGAAGCCTTCACGGGCATGGCGATCGCCGGCACGGCGACGTTGTCGGCCGTGGCGCCGGGCATCGCGGCGGCGCTGTTGACCACGGTCGTCGGCCTGCTGGTGGCGTTGCCGTCGGCCATCGGGTATAATATGCTGAACGGACGCATCCGCGAGCTGCACGTCCAGATGGACAACTTCGCGCAGGAATTCATGGCGCAGTTGCAGAACACCTTTATTCAGAATCCGTGATCCGGTCATGGCGCGACGCACCAGCTTATCGACGCTGAGAGACATCAGCGAAATCAACATGACGCCGTTGATGGACCTGACGTTCATCCTGTTGATCACGTTTATCATCACCTTTCCCTTGATCGAGCAGGGGATCCCGATGGATCTGCCCGGCGCCGACGCGCAGGAACTGAACGAGGAGCGCGCGCGCACGATCAGCGTGGATGTGGAGGGGCACGTCTATCTGGATGATGTGCGCACGACGATGGAGGATCTGGCGCGCGAGATGAGTTTCCTCGGTCGGTCCGATCCCAAGGCGGTGGTGCTGATCCGCGCGGACCAGGCGCTCCAGTACGGCAAGGTCGTGGACATCCTGAAGATTCTGCAGGACGCCCGGATTTCGCGCATGGCGCTGGTGACCAAACCGGAATCGGGGCGGTAGGGCATGAACGACCGTTTCAGACGGGTTTTCTGGATCAGCGCCGGAGCCCATGTCGTAGTGATTGTCGCCCTGTTGACGGTCACGGCGATCCGGAACTGGGTGTCGACGTGGAAACCCAAGGAGGTGACGATGTTCGTCTCGCTCCATACGCCCCAGCCGCCCGCGCCCTCGGAACCGCCGCCGCCGATTCCGAAACCCCCGGAACCGAAGAAAGTCGAGAAGAAGCCCATCGAGCGCAGTACCCAGCGCGTGTCGCGCGTCGTATCTCCGCCTCAACCGCCCGCGCCGCCGGTGGACGTGGCGGCGGCCCTCAGCAAGTCCATGCCCACAGGGCCCGCGACCGGGACGCCCACGTCCGATGACTGGCGCATCCGGTATTATCAGGATGTGCACGCGCGATTTCATGCGGCATGGGAGCAACCGGGCGTCGGCGCGGTTCCGCAAGGGACCAAGACCATCGTGCGCATCACAGTCGAGCGGAACGGGACCGTCACGCAACGCCGGATCACCGGTCCGTCGGGGAATCAGGTCATGGATGATTCCATCCAGCGCGCCATGAATTCGGTTCAGCGCATGAGCCCGCTACCGGGCGAGCATCGGGGCGCCACCCTGGACATTGATATCGAGTTTGAATTGACGGGCGTGCCGTGATGACGGCTAATGACTGTTTTCGAACACCACGCCTTATGCAACGGTCTATGAAAAGCAATGGAGCGAGATCTATCATGATGAGTCGGATTTGGATTTGTTTTCTGCTATGCGCGATGGGACTGCCGTCTGTATCCCCGGCGCAGGTTCGCATCACCAAGAGTCCGGGTGAGAAATCGACCATTGATCTGTCGGGCATGATTGTCGCGCCGCCGCCCGCCGCGCAGCTTTTCCAGCAGACCCTGCAATCCTCCCTGTCGCGCTCGGGCTGGTTCATGATGGGCCGGGCCGGGCAGAGCGAGGTGCGCGTGCTGGGTTCCGCGGACGTGCGCGGCCAATCGATCAACGTCGAATGCTCCGTCTTCAGCACCGGGTCGCGCCAGCAGCTCATGAACAAGAGCTATCGCCATGACGCGGCCGACGCGCGCCGCCTCGCGCATCGCGTGGCCGATGATATCATCGAAGCCGTGACCGGACAGAAGGGCATTTCGTCCACGCGCATTGTCATGGTCGGCACGCGCTCGGGGAAGAAGGAGTTGTATGTCTGTGACGCGGATGGCGGCAACCTGATCCAGTTGACGCAGGACCATTCCATCGCCGTGCGTCCGCGGTGGGGGCCGCAGGGCGACAAGATCATCTATACCGCCTACATCCAGCGCTTCCCCGACATCTACATGATCGACGTGCCGACCGGTCGGCGTTCGGTGGTGTCTAATTTCTCGGGCTTGAATTCCAGCGCCGCCATCTCGCCGGACGGCCGGGATGTGGCCTTGATCCTGTCCAAGGACGGCAACCCGGAACTCTATGTCATGAATCTGTCCAGCCGCCGCGTGACCCGATTGACCCACACCCCCAGCGCGGCCGAATCCAGTCCGTCGTGGTCGCCCGACGGGCGGCGGCTCGTATATGTTTCGGACCAGGCCGGCCGCCCGCAACTCTATATCATTTCCCGGGACGGGGGGCGTCCGGAGCGTCTGACCAGCCGGGGGTCGGAGAATGTGGCCCCGGATTGGGGGCGGAACGGGTGGATCGCCCATAGCAGTCGCCTGGGCGGCAAGTTTCAGGTCGCCATCATCCATCCGGATACCCGGGAAGTGCGACCGGTTCCGAACCAGACCTATGCGGATTATGAGGATCCCTCCTGGGCGCCCAACGGCCGGCATATCGTCTGCAGTCGCAAGGAAAACTACCGCTCCACGGTCTATATTCTTGACACGCTCGGAGATCCCCCTATACGGTTAATAGAACATGGCGGAGATTGGTACTCGCCTGCGTGGTCACCCAATTAATGTATTCCGTGTAATCTACACAGAGGGGCAGAGGAAGTGATGAGCAAGTATATGTGGATCGGTTTGGTGGTGGCGAGCCTGGTGGTCGGGCTCGGCGAGACGGGCTGCAAGAAGCGTCCGAAAGCCGGAGCGGGTGCGGGCGGTATCGATCCCGTGACGGGCATGCCGCTCTATGGTCCGGACGGTCAGCCGCTCGGCGATCGTTTTGGCGGAACGGAATATGCCGGTCAGTTCGCGCCGGTGTACTATGCGTATGACAGCGCCCAGGTGAATCCCGAAGAGCGCGCGAAGCTGGAAGCGGTGGCGGATCATCTGCGTCGCAATTCCGGCGTGCGTCTGATCGTCGAAGGTCATTGCGATGAGCGTGGAAGCCGCGAGTACAACCTCGCGCTCGGCGAGCGCCGCGCCTTGGCCGCCCGCGCCTATCTGATCGGGCTGGGCATCGATTCGGATCGCATCCAGACCAAGAGCTATGGTTCGGAGAATCCCGCCGCGCTCGGTCACGACGAGGAATCCTGGCGTCAGAACCGGCGCGCGGAATTCGTCATCTCGTACTGAGCTTTAGCTGGCGACGCCGAATAACTGTGCGGCTCACCCGGAGGGTTCGCCC
>CAYRPR010000039.1:0-10313 GCA_964425945.1 uncultured Verrucomicrobiota bacterium
TGAAGATGCTGTTGGCGTGCAGGGTACGAATCGCGTTCGGGTTGGAGTCCATGCTCGTGCCCGGCGCGACGCCGAAGAATCCGGCTTCCGGGTTGATCGCATGCAGGCGACCATCCTTGCCGAATTTCATCCACGCGATGTCGTCGCCGATGGTCTCCACCTTCCAGCCGGGGATGGTCGGTTCCATCATGGCGAGGTTGGTTTTTCCACAGGCGCTCGGGAACGCGGCGGCTATATGCTTCACCTCGCCTTCGGGCGACGTGATCTTGAGGATCAGCATATGCTCGGCCATCCACCCTTCATCGCGGGCCTGAACGGATGCGATGCGCAGGGCATGACATTTCTTGCCTAGCAGGGCGTTGCCGCCGTAGCCGGATCCGTAGGACCAGATCTCGCGCGTCTCGGGATAATGGGTGATGTACTTGTTCTTGGCGTCGCAGGGCCAGGGCACGTCCTGCGTCTTGCCGTCCTTCAGCGGCGCGCCGACGGAGTGGATCCCGCGCACGAAATCCTCGCTGTCGCCCAGCGCCTGCAACACCCGGGAACCGACCCGCGCCATGATGTGCATGTTGGCCACCACGTACGCCGAATCCGTCAGCTCAACGCCGACCTTGGCGATCGGGCTGCCGACCGGCCCCATCGAGTACGGGATGACGAACATCGCGCGGCCCTGCATACAGCCGTCGTACAGCTTGCGAAGCTTGTCCTTCATCTCCTTCGGATCGGCCCAGTTGTTTGTCGGGCCGGCATCGTCCTTGCTTTCCGAACAGATGAACGTGAATTCCTCGACGCGCGCTACGTCCGCCGGATCGGACCGGCAGTAGAAACTGTTGGGGCGCAATTCCTCGTTCAGGCGAATGAAGGTGCCGCACTTGACCAGGGCCTTGGTCATGCGATCGTACTCGTCCGCGGAACCATCACACCAGACCACGCTGTCCGGTTTGCACAGGGCGGCCACTTCGTCCACCCAGGCGGTTAACTTCTTATTCGCTGTATTCATTGCATGTTTCTCCACGCTCGCTTTTGCGGTTGGTTCCGGCCGTTTATACACACGCGGATCAAGGGCGAGAATCGGGGTGCTACGCCAAATCGATTATCCGGGAATCCATTACGCATGTGGCCGCCGAACGCTGTGGTTATACCTGCGCTTTTCGGGGAATCAAGAAATTATTCCTTTAATCGATGAAATGCCGGCTGGGCGCCCGGGAATCGAACCGGTTGAAGCCACCCCGGCAATCGTGGATAATGAGGTCGTGAATCGCACGGTATTCGGACGAGGAGATGGCGGTATGAACGATCGAAGAGCGCGGGTGGCCATTATCGGGGCGGGAACCGCGGGTTTGGTGGCCTTGAGCGAGGTACGGAAGGTGACCGACGATTTCGTCGTGATCGAAAACGGCCCGCTCGGCACGACGTGTGCGCGCGTCGGGTGTATGCCGTCCAAGGCATTGATCCAGGCGGCGCACGACTATCATCGGCGACAGGCGTTCCGCGACCGCGGGATCGGCGGCGCAGAGGGGCTGACCGTGGATATCCCGGCTGTCCTCCGCCACGTGCGACGGATACGCGACCGGTTCACACAGGGCATGGTCAGGAAGACCGAGGCCCTGGGCGACCGGCTGGTGCGGGGGCGTGCGCGCTTTCTGGAGCCCGGCGTATTGGGCGTGGATGGCGCCGTGATACGCGCGCAACGCATTATCGTGGCGACAGGTTCCCGGCCGGTGGTGCCCGCGCCCTGGCGCGCATGGGGTGATCGCGTCATCACCAGCGACACGCTGTTCGATCGCGACGACCTGCCCGGCTCGCTGGCCGTCATCGGCATGGGTGTCATCGGAATCGAACTGGGACAGGCGCTGTCGCGGCTGGGCGTGGACGTAGTGGGCGTCGACCAGATGGAACAGATCGCAGGACTGAGCGATTCCGCGGTGAACGCGTATGCCCTGCAAACACTCGGCGCTGAGTTTCCCCTCTGGCTGGGCGCGCCCGCCGAGATTGCCGAATCCGGTCAGCGACTATCCCTCGTCGCAGGCAAGCGCCGCAAGGAGGTGGATGCCCTGCTCGTGGCCGTCGGGCGCGCGCCCCGTGTGGAGGATCTGGGACTGGATGCGCTGGGCGTATCGCTTCGCGACAATGGCCTTCCGGAGTACGATGCCGAGACTCTGCGGGTCGGATCGCTCGATGTATTCGTCGCGGGCGATGCGAACGATGACCGGCCCATTCTGCACGAGGCCTGGAATGACGGCCTGGTCGCCGGCTACAACGCCATGCAGTCCGATCCCCACTGCTTCATGCAACGCACACCACTCCGCATCACGTTCAGCGATCCGAACATCGCGATCGCCGGGCGCTCGCGCGCGGAACTGCAAGCAGACCCTATTCTGACCGGAACCGCATCGTTCGAGCACCAGGGCCGGGCGGTGATCCGCGGGGAGAACCAGGGGCTCCTGCACCTGTATGCCGACGGTGAAAACGGAATACTCCGGGGCGCGGAGATGATGGCGCCCGACGGGGAGCATCTCGCGCATCTGTTGGCCTGGTCGATCCAACAGCGGCTCACGGTTTGCGACCTCGTGAAGATGCCCTATTATCATCCGACAATTGAGGAAGGCATCCAGCAGGCGGTCCGGGACATCGTGCGCCGTCTGCATCGCCGTCCCGCGCCAAGCGAGGTCATCTTCTGCGATGCGACGCCGGCGGACGGTCTTTGCTGATCAGCGGCGCGCCGCGGTCGCCCGATAGCGGAAACAGTCCGTCGTATGATCGTTGACCAGGCCGACGGCCTGCATGAAGGCATAGCAGATGGTGGAGCCGACAAAGTTGAAGCCGCGCTTCTTTAGATCCTTGCTCATCGCGTCCGATTCCGGCGTGCGGGCGGGTATATCCTTCATGGTCTTCCGCGCGTTCCGGATCGGGCGGCCTCCGACGAACTGCCAGATATACCGGTCGAATGATTCGAATTCCTTCTGGATCCGCAGGAACGCGCGCGCATTCCGCACGGTCGATTCGATCTTGAGCCGGTTGCGCACAATGCCCGGATCGTTCATCAGCTTCTTGATCCGGGCCGGCGTATACCGCGCGACTTTTTTCGCGTCAAAATGGTCAAAGGCTTTCCGGTAGGACTCGCGCTTGCGCAGAATGGTCAGCCAGCTCAATCCCGCCTGCGCGCCCTCGAGGATCAGCATCTCGAACAGTTGGCGGTCATCGTGAACGGGGACACCCCACTCGCGGTCGTGATACGCGATATAGAGCGGATCGCCAAGACACCAGGCACAACGGATTGGGGCAACCTTCCTCATTTTCGATATGAACCTTCCGGCTCGGCCAGCACGTGAGTTGCCGCGTTGCGGCACAACGTGCCGCTCACGCGGAGGCCTCGCCCCACCCTGCCTGCTTCACACGATATAGGTAGGGCGAACCCTCCGGGTGAGCCGCTTCGACCGCTTTCAGGTCCTCACGCCGTCACCCTGAACACCCTGTCATGCTCGCGCGCATGGTCCGGCACCCGCACGCCGACGTTCTGTCCGGCCTTGGCCTGGTCAACGGTGTGGTGCTCGAGCTGCATGGACTCCACCTTCGTCGTGAAGTCGGACGTATGCCCCTGGACATGAATCGTATCGCCCACGGACAGTTCGCCCTGCGTGATCTTGATGGCCGCGACCTGGAGATGGCCGAAGTAATGCGTTACGACGCCTATTTCCTGCTCGCTCATGGCTGCAGACTCCTTTCCCGGGATATCCTAGCAGATTGCAGACGATTGGCAATATGAGAGGGAGGAATGGTTAATGGTTGATGGTTGATGCGGAGATCGTCCTCGTCCTCCTCCTCGTCCTCGGAGCCCGGACCTGCCATGAGGCCGGAATACAACAATACGTTTCTTGACGAATCGGGGGGCCTCAGCCATAAATTCCAATGCAGAATCGCTCAAAAGGGAGCTTCCATGGCCGCTAAACATATTGGACTGGGACGGGGACTGAACGCGCTCATCAAGGAAGCGCCGACGGCGGCGACACCCGCCGAGGCCGCCACGGCAAGCGGCATCACCCGCATACCCGTCAACAAGATACACAAGAGCCCGTTCCAGCCTCGACACCATTTCGATACGGAGGCTCTGGCGGATCTCGTGCAATCGGTCAGAGAGCGCGGCGTGATTCAGCCGTTGCTGGTCCGACGCGTCAACGACGACTACCAGTTGATCGCGGGCGAACGGCGGTTCCGCGCGGCGCAGGAAGCGGAACTCAGGGACGTGCCGGTCATCGTGCTGGAGGTCTCCGATCGCGAGGCGCTGGAGATCGCCCTGATCGAGAACCTGCAGCGCGAGGATCTGAATCCGATTGAAGAAGCCGAAGGGTACCAGGCGCTGACCGATAAGTTCGGCATGACGCAGGAACAGATCGCCGAACGCGTCGGCAAGAGCCGCCCGAGCGTGGCCAACGCCCTGCGCCTGCTCGCCCTGCCCGAATCCATCCGGCAACTGATCACGCGGAACCAGGTCACCAGCGGACACGCGAAGGTCCTGCTCGGATTGGAAATTGCCAGGGAACAGGAACTGCTCGCGAACCGGATCGCCAAGGAGGGGCTGTCGGTCCGCGCGCTGGAGAACATCGTCGCGGCGCTGAAGAAACCCCATCGCAAACAGCGCGTGGAGCGTTCGGATATTCCCGCCAGTCATCTCCAGCACCTGACGGATCGCCTGCAACAGCAGTTCGGAACCAGCGTACGCATCGTGCCCTGCAAGACCCTCGCCGACGGCAAGAAGGTACGCGGACGCGTGGAGATCGACTATTACTCCACGGACGATCTGGATCGCCTGCTGTCCCTGCTGGGCCTGTCGGAATCGATATGATCTCATGAGCGAAGAGACCGCCCCACCCTCGGATCCGGCCCGCGAGGCCGCGGCAAAGGAATACGAGTCCATCCACAACAGACTCTTTGTGGTGCGCATCGTGCTCACGGTCGCGTTGCTGACATTCTACTTCTTCAGCGGCCTCTCCGCGGAACTGGCCGAAGGACTGCGCGGGCGGTTCGGCGAGGCCTGGTGGCTGGTCAACACGCTCTATATCCTGATCACGCTCTTTGCGTTTTCCGCCATCCTGTTCCCGTTGACCATGTACGCCGATCACTATCTGGAGCATCGCTACGGCCTGAGCAATCAAACCGCGAACAGTTGGTTCATGGATTGGCTCAAGGGGCTCGCGCTGGAACTGCTGTTACTGACCGTGTTTCTGGGCTTGGTGTACGCGCTGTTACGCTGGGCGCCGGATACGTGGTGGATATGGACCACGGCGCTCTACGTCTTGTTTGCCGTGGTCCTCTCGACGATTGCTCCGGTCCTGATCATGCCGCTCTTTCACAAGTTCGAACCGCTGGACGATCCCGATCTTTGCGACGCGGTAAAGCGGTTTGTCGAGCGATCAGGATTGAAAGTACTCGGCGTGTTCACCTGGGGCCTCGAAGAGAAAACCCAGACCGCCAACGCCGCGCTGACCGGCCTGGGCCGAACCCGCCGCATCATCCTGGGCGACACGATGTTGCGCAACTACTCACGGGACGAAATCATCGCCGTGCTGGCGCATGAGGTCGGACACTATAAACATCGCGATATGGCGCGCCTGCTGGTTTCCGGAACGGTGTTCGCCGCGATCGGGTTCTATATCGCGCACGTGGCCATGGCGGAGTTGATCAGCGTTTTCGGTTTCTCGGCCATGGCCGACGTCGGCGCGTTTCCCCTGCTGGTGTTCTGCCTGTTCCTGTTCTCGCTCATCACGATGCCGCTCGGGAACTTGTACTCCCGTCGCCGCGAGTTCGCCGCCGATGAGTATGCCGTCCGGGCGACCGGAACCGGCGCGCCGATGATTTCCGCGCTGGAAAAGCTGGCCGATCAGAACCTCGCCGATAAACAGCCGGCGCCATGGATTGAGTTTCTCTTGCACAGCCACCCGTCCATCGCGCGAAGGATCGAGCGGATTCGCCGGGTGGAGCGGGACTTTCCCTAGAACGCCCGCAGGTTCATCAGTCCTTCGCCGCCCCTCTTGCGGGAGCGCGCGTCCCAGAACACAATGGCCGCCAGAAACATGTAGCCCAGATTGCGGAGAACATTCGCCCAGCTCATCGGCGCATCGTTGCTGGCGAAACAACCGCAGGACACGTCCAGGCCCCGGGCGATACTGATCAGCATCGCCGCGGTGAACAGGCCGAGCAGGATCAGTATCAGCGCGGTGGCCGCCTCGCGGAACCGATAGGAGAACAGGATGGCCACCGCCACGACCAGCTCCAGCCACGGCAACGTGATGGCCAGCAGATTGATCGCGCCGTGCGGAAGCAGCTGATAACGGAAAATGGACAACGCGAAGGCCTCCGGATAGAGAATCTTGTGCACGCAGGCGATGAGGAACGTCAGCGCCAGCAGGATGCGGCTTGCCACCAGAATGAAGTTCATTCTCATGGCCCGCCCTCCACCGGATAGCGGGCTCCGCGCCAGACCTGCATCCCGCCCGCGAACATGACCACGTTGGTAAATCCCTGGTCGCGGAGGAAGAGGCTCAACATCAGCGCGTCGTCGCACGCCAGGCTCGAGCAATAGGTCAGGACGGGCTGTTCCGGCGTCAGGAAAAACTGCACCTCGACGAAGATCTCGTCGATTTCCCGGAACGGCACGGACATCGCGCCCGGCACGTGGCCCTCGTCGTATTCCTGCCGCGAACGGGCGTCGAACACCAGGTACCGCCCCTCTTCGGCCAGTTGCCGGGCTTGTTCAAGGCCGACCAATGATATGCCTTCACGCAACGCGCGGGTTTCAACAAAATGGTCCCAATCCTGCACCCAGGCGATCGAGCCTTCGGGGCGGAAGGCATTGACCGCTACGCCCAGCACCACTGAGATCGCGACGAGGATGAATATGTCCAGCGTCAGACCGGACCCGTTTCCTGGCTGTGGATGTTGGCTCATGAGCGTCTTACGATAGCATCCGATGATACCCGCTTGCAAATGAAGACATCGGAGATATATTGCCGCCATTCCAACAGGGAGACGCATGATGAGCGTACTGGAAGGCAAAAAGGCGCCGGGCTTCTCGCTCGAGGGGAGCGACGGGAAAAAGCATGCACTGAAGGATTACCGCGGAAAATCCGTGGTCCTGTATTTCTATCCCAAGGACGACACGCCGGGCTGCACCCAGGAGGCCTGCGGGTTCCGCGATCTGAACCGCGAGATTCTCAAACAGGGCGCGGTGATCCTCGGCGTCAGCCGGGATGACACGAATTCGCATCGCGCGTTCATCGAGAAGTACAAACTGCCTTTCGTCCTCCTTTCCGATCCCGGTCTCAAGGTCATGCGCGCGTACGGGGCCTGGGGCAAGAAGGTCCTGTACGGTAAAGAAACGGAGGGCGTGATCCGCTCCACCGTGCTGATCGACCCGGACGGCCATGTGAAGAAGCACTGGAAGATCGTCAAGGACGCGGAGAAACATCCCGAAGCCGTTCTCGCCGCATTGTCCTAGTGGACCTGTTTCTTCACCCAGCGGATCAGGCCGCCAAGAACCGGCAATTTTTCATACAGGTTGGCGGCATCCCAGTAGTCCTGGTGAAAAATGACTTTGCCGTCGCGGTTGAAGCGGACGTGCGTAACGCCGATGCTGATATCCGCGGGCTGGTCGGCGTACCGGTTCAGCCGCAGCCGCATGGTCCACCGGAAATAGTAATTGCCGTCGCTGTATCCGACGTCCTGCATGTCGAAGGAGCATTCCGTCGATGCCTCCGCCCCTTTAATAAGGTAGGCCTCGATCGCTTCGGCGCCGACCAATTCGATGAACGGATCGCGAAAATACGCATCATCGGTGTACAATTTCCGGACTTCTCCCCTAAGGTGCTCCACGGAGAATATCTTAAACAGGTCTATAAACGCCTGAATGGCGGCCTGTTCCCGCTCTGCGCCCGCGGCCCGAAGCAGGAGGCATTCCGCATGGGTTTCCGCCAGGGCTCGCTCGTAATTTTCAGGCGGATATGGAGGTGGCGCGGGACGACGCCCGGACAGCCAGAGCACCGCGATGAGCACCACCATCAATCCGATCCAGACGGCTCGTTTCATGAGATATCTCCACTAATGGCCGGTACTATACGCCACGCGCCGCACTTTTCAAAAAAGCGACGGTCCTGATTTGCTTTGAAGCTCGAATACGGTATCCTACGCGACCACCCGCAGGGGGCACGAAGACCATTGAAAATCGCGATTGTCGGCACAGGTATATCCGGTTTAATGGCCGCGTATTTGCTGCACCGCAAGTACGACATCACGGTCGTTGAGAAGGACTGTCGTATCGGCGGCCACGCCAACACCGTCGAGGTGCCCACCCACAACGGCGCGGTGCCCGTGGATACCGGTTTCATCGTTTACAACGAAGCCAACTACCCGAATTTCACCCGCCTGATTTCGGAGTTGGGCGTGTCCACCCAACCGAGCGACATGTCGTTCGGCGTCCACAGCCCGTCGGACAAGTTCACCTTCTCGAGCCGGGGCTTGCGCGGCCTGTTATCACACAAGCGCAACCTCCTGCGTCCCTCCTTCCTGCGCATGGTCGCCGAGATCATCCGCTTCAACCGCCTCGCCCGGTACGCCCTGACGGACGGGACCGCCGCGGGGCTTACCCTGCTGGAATTCCTGGAGTCGCGGCGTTTATCCCCGTATTTCATCCGCTACTACATCTCCCCCATGTCGTCCGCGATCTGGTCCGCGGCGCCGGGACAGACTCTGCAGTTCCCCGCGGAAACGTTCATCCGCTTCTTCCATCAGCACGGCTTGTTGAGCCTGTCGCCCGATATCCCCTGGCGCACCGTCACCGGCGGCAGTCGCGAATACGTCAAGTTGCTGACGCGTGACTTCCGCGATCGCATCCAGGTCAACCGGCCGGTGCGGCGGATCCGGCGCCACGCGAACCACGTGCAACTCTCCTTCGACGACGGGCCGGATCAGCGTTTCGACCACGCCGTCGTCGCCGCGCATGCCAACCAGGCCTTGGCCCTGCTCGACGATCCGAGCGCCGACGAGCGACGCGTGTTGTCGTTGTTTCCCTACCAGCGCAACCGGGTGCTTCTCCACAATGACGCATCCATCATGCCAACGCGCAAACAAGCCTGGGCCTCCTGGAATGTCCATGTGGAGGGACAAGGCGGCGTCCCCAGCCTGCTGTGCATGAGCTATCATATGAACCGGCTCCAGCGCCTGAGCGCGACCGATCACTATCTCGTCACCTTGAATCCGCCGGACGAATACCTGAAAGCCGTCGAATCCGGCGCGCCGGGCGCCCGCGTCTTCTATGACACGGTCTATGAACATCCGGCCTACACGGCCGACAGTTTCCCCGCGCAAACGAAACTTCCGCGCCTGAACGGGGTGCGCCGCACTCATTTCTGCGGCGCCTACTTCGGATACGGTTTCCACGAAGATGGCCTCACATCGGGACTCGCCGTCGCCCGCGAACTCGGAGCGGAATGGACGCCATGAACTCGCGTATACTTACCGGGAAACTCATGCACGCGCGAAATGACGGGAAGCGCCACGGGTTCACCTATGACCTGAATATGTTGTGGCTCGATCTCGACGAACTGGACGAACTGCAACAGACCTCGCGGTGGTTCGGGCACAACCGGCGACGCATACTGGCCATCCACGACCGGGACTACCTGGGCGGCGATTCACTCCCGATCCGCGAAAAGCTGTCGCGCTTGCTAAGGGACCGCGGGATCGATCCGCCCGACGGCCGGATCATGCTCCTGACCTGCGCGCGCTACCTCAACTATGTGTTCAATCCCGTGTCATTCTACTACGCCTACGGCCGGAATGACGAACTACGCTGTGTCGTGGCGGAAGTGAACAACACATTCAATGAGAAGCATCTGTATGTACTCGACGACAAGCGGCGCGTGGACTCGCCCGAAGGCGCCCGCTTCGCGAGTGCCAAGGACTTTCATGTATCCCCATTCCTCGACCTGGCCGGACGATATGACTCTCTGTTTCGGTTTCCGTCCAACAGCCTGGAAAGCACCATCGACACGGAGAAGCGCGGACAGAAGGCTTTCCGCGCCCGGCTGGAAGGACAACTGGCGCCGCTGACGCACGAGGGTTTGAAGCGGATGCTGTGGCGTCACCCCTTGATGGGCTGGATGACCTTTACGCGCATCGTCATGCAGGCGATCCGCCTGGCGCTCAAGCGCGCCCCCATCCATGAGCGCCCGACGCCGGCCAGCGCGAATACCATCGGGCGCCGCGCGCAATCGGCCCGTCAATCGCGGTCTGGAGCAAATAGGGTGGCACCGCGTTCA